>NZ_JAWOTA010000012.1:0-132255 GCF_033338635.1 Vibrio sp. Vb1755
GGACGAAGAATAATATTGTCGAGAACAGCATCAAATGCTGTCATTGATGTACCGCCGATTTTTTCTACGGTAAATGTCATGATAAGCCTTTTTTGATTGGTAACTTTAAAAAGAAAAAAGAAGAGATAGTAAAGTGTGGGGTGGCAAAGCACCCCACCATCATCTTTTAGTCAACGAGAGGATAAACACCGTTTTCATCGTGCACTTCAGCGCCAGTAATCGGTGGGTTAAACACACACGCCATTACCATTTCTTTATTCTTATAAGCTCTCAAGTAGTGCTCATCGTGTTTATCAAGGATATATAATGTACCTGGTTTGATTGGGTACGTTTCTCCACCTACAACTTCAATCTCACCTTCACCACTCATACAAAACACCGATTCAAGGTGGTTTTGATAGTGAATATGAGTTTCTGTATCTTCATAAATCGTTGTGATGTGGAAAGAGAAACCCATGTTGTCGTCTTTCAACAACATGCGGACACTTTCCCAGTTATCTGAAACAACACGTCGTTCGCTGTTGCGGCATTCATCTAGAGTTCTGACGATCATAATTAAAATCCTTATTAAGATGCTTGTTTGAAATGTTTCGCAGCGATAGTCTCTACTGCATTTTCAAAGATGCTTAGTCCTTGATCTAGCTCTGATTCGCTGATGGTTAGTGGACAGAAGAACTTCACAACTTCATCGTCTGGACCCGCTGTCTCTATCACCATTCCATTCTCGAAACAGTTTTTCGCGATTTCAGATGCCATGTCACCATTGATACATTCAATACCAACCATCATGCCGCGGCCTTTTTTCTGCACAAACATTTGTGGAAAGCGACGAACACAACGGTCAATCACTGCACTCACCTTGTCTGAACACTGCTTGATGTGTGTTTCAAAATCATCGTTTGCCCAGTAAATTTCTAGTGCTTTTGCAGCAGTAATAAAGGCGTGATTATTGCCACGGAACGTACCGTTATGCTCGCCTGGCTTCCACTGGTCAAGCTCAGGCTTAAGTAATACGACAGCCATCGGCAAACCGTAACCACCGATCGACTTCGATAGCGTCACGATATCCGGTTGGATACCAGACGGCTCGAAACTAAAGAAAGTACCGGTACGTCCGCAACCTGCTTGAATGTCATCGACAATCACAAGAATGTCATTGGCTTTACAGATTTTGCTCAAACGTTGTAACCACTCGTTTGAAGCAGCATTTAAACCACCTTCACCCTGCACAGTTTCAAGAAGTACAGCGGCTGGTTTATCCATACCTGCAGAGTTATCATTTAGCATGGTTTCGAACAGCGCAAGACCATCTACGCCAGCGTAACCTTCAAATGGAATACGAGTGACGTTACTTAGACTAGAACCGTTACCTTGTCTGTGATGCTGGTTACCCGTTGCAGCCAGTGCGCCAGCAGTACAACCATGGAAACCGTTAGTAAACGCAACGACGCTGTCGCGGCCTTTTACTTTTTTAGCCAGCTTCAATGCCGCCTCAACAGCGTTAGTACCTGTTGGGCCCGTAAACTGAACCTTGTAATCCAAGTTTCTTGGTTTAAGGATGTAAGTATCCAACGCTTCCAGAAACGATGCTTTCGCTTCTGAGTGCATATCCAAACCGTGAGTAATACCGTCCATTTCAATGTACTCAAGCAACGCTTGTTTTAGTACTGGATTGTTATGGCCGTAATTTAGAGATCCCGCTCCAGCAAGGAAGTCTAAGTATCGTTCACCTTGTTCTGTTTCTAGCCAGCAGCCTTTCGCTTTACGAAAAACGACCGGGAAATTGTTTGAATATGAGCGTACGTTGGATTCCTGCTTTTTGAAAATATCCATGATGAGACCGTTTTTAATTCCTATTGTTTGAGGATTATTTGAGAGGAATGCGATACAAATATTCTGTATCGTGTTTGCCTTTAAAGTGGGCTTCTTCATCCAAAAATGTGCTTACTTGGCCAGAATTGCCGTTCATCGCATCTAACTTTTTGAACAGTGCCCAAGAGGCTTTATTATCTTCCGTGATGGTAGTTTCTACCGATTTAACACCGCCTAATTCCTCTCGGGTGAGAAGTTCTTTCAACATGCGGAATGCTAAACCATGACCTCTAAAGCGAGGTGAGACTGCAACTTGCCAGACAAATAAAACGTCTTGCTCGTCTGGTTTCTGATAACCGGAAATGAAACCTGCGATTTCGCCTTTTTGCTCAACCAAAATACTGGTTTTGCTGAAATGCGTAGACTGTAGGAAATTGCAATAAGATGAGTTCATGTCCAATGGAGGACAGTCTGCAATCAAGCTGTAAATGTCGTCACCATCAGAGATTTTAGGCTCACGAAAAATCCATTTTTTACTTGAGTCTTCTCCAATCTCTGGATAAAGGACCCAAGGTGCTGATGTGATCATGTGAAAATACATATCCTTTGAGGTCTAATTAAATTTCCTTTTTATTATGGGCATCCCTCGCGACTAAAAATCAAATAATCCGCCTTTTTATCGGTATTTTTGTGATATTGATCACAAAAATAAACCTATTAACCAAAAGTTAAAATAGTTCGAGGTCTAATTTATTAAATAGTCACCTAAATGCACAGTACAAAAAACAACCAGAATAAGACCATTTTCCATGCTGTTCATTTCTCAGAGAAAAATAGAAATCCAAAAAAAAGCGGCATGCTTTCGCATACCGCTTTTATCAATAATTTAACTGCTGATACTAGTTATTTTGATTTCTTAGAAACCGCCTTTGGACGAGGTTCATCCATCAAACCTTTTATCAAAGATACCGTTGCAACAAGCAAAACAATAGTAAATGGTAAACCAGTCGTCACCGCCATTGCTTGAGCAGCAGCTAGACCACCACCCAACATCAATGCAATCGCAACCAAACCTTCAAACGTACACCAGAACACGCGTTGTGGCGTTGGTGCATCGACCTTACCGCCCGCAGCAATAGTATCAATAACCAGTGATCCTGAGTCAGAAGAGGTAATGAAGAACACCACGACTAAGATAATGCCGACAAAAGATGTTATCTCAGCCAATGGCATAACATCTAACATGGCAAAAAGTTTTAAAGGCAGTTCTGCGTTAAACACCGCCTCATAGCCATCATTAACGTATTGGCTAATTGCGTTACCGCCAAAAGCCGTCATCCATAACACACAAACTGAAGATGGGATAAGAATAACGCAAATAATAAACTCACGAACCGAACGACCGCGAGACACACGTGCGATGAACATACCCACAAATGGTGACCAAGAAATCCACCACGCCCAGTAAAACGCCGTCCAGCCTTGAGAGTAATTCACATCCTCTCGTCCAAATGGCATAGATAAGGCAGGGATATTAGCCACATAGGAAACGATGTTCTCGAAGAAACCAGTTAAAATCGCAATCGTCGGGCCAACAACAATAACAAATAGCAATAGCAGTGCTGCAAGACCCATATTGATTTCAGATAAGATCTTCACGCCCTTATCGAGTCCAGCCACAACAGAGATTAAAGCGAGCGCAGTAATACCAATAATCAATATAACCTGCGTCGTATTGGTCATTGGGACATCAAACAGGAAGTTCAAACCCGTTGCGGCTTGAGATGCACCGTAGCCTAGCGATGTTGCTAAACCAAAAACCGTCGCTACCACTGCAAGAATATCGATAATATGACCAGTCCAACCCCATACACGCTCACCAAACAAAGGGTAAAAAATTGAGCGCATGGTGAGTGGCAAACCTTTGTTAAATGAAAAGATAGCCAGCCCAAGAGCCAAGAGCGCGTATATTGACCACGGATGAAGTGCCCAGTGGTAAATCGTCGCAGCCATCCCTAATGCCGAAGCTGCAGTTGCATCGCCCTCTGCACCACCTAGCGGTGCCCAGTCAGTACGTACACCATTCTCAACGCTCACGCCACCAATCGCAGAACTAAAATGGGACATCGGTTCTGATACACCGAAGAACACGAGACCAATGCCCATACCTGCAGCAAATAGCATTGCCAACCATCCGGCATAGGAGTAATCCGGTGTTGCTTCAGTACCACCGATTCGCACACGGCCCAATGGTGTGAAGATCAATCCGACACAGACAATGACAAAAATATTACCTGAAGCGAGAAAAAACCAGTCTAAATTGTGCAACAAACCCGCTCGTAGGTCTGCAAAAAACGGCTCTACCTGTTCTCGGAATAATAGTGTTATCACAACAAACATGACGATTGCTAAGCCAGAAATTGCAAAAACACGGTTGTGAATATCAAGGCCAAATGGGCCTACCTTTAGCGCAACGTTATCCTGACCAATTTGATAGTCAGTATCTATTGCGTTTACTTTTCCATCGGGGCGTTGAATGCCACCGTTATTATCGGTGCTCACGGATAATCTCCTTAAAAATACGTGACCAAGTTTAAATTACTTTCGTCGGAGTTCGAGTAATGAAACGTCTTCATCACTACCAAGCACATGTTCATAAAACATTGTTCTTATAAGCGGTTACTCAATCCGCCATCATAATCTTAAAGCCCCCTATCTCTCATTGCATTTTATTGTTTTCACCATAAATAACGCCTATTGCCAAACCGAAGATATTGGCATGTTTCGATTAAAGTGATACTGCAGTTGCGCTTGAAACAGCTCCGCAGTTGCTAACGCATCCGTCAGGGCATGGTGAGGCTGATAAGCAGGGAGGCCATATCTTTCACGAGCGTACCCTAATCGTACAGAACCGGGTTTCTTGCCTTTCAACTTATTGATAAAACCTCTGCATTCACGGCGTTGTATTGCATACTCAATATCTAACGTATCAACAACAGGAAACTGTATCCCCTCTCCGATGCTATTTAGCAAGGCGTTATTAAAGAACTGCCTTTCAATGTTCTTGTAGTGAACAAGTACCACTTTGCCTGACAACGCATCCAATATTTCACCCAAGATCTGAGACAGCTGCGGCGCGTTTTTAACCTCAGAGTCAGTGATACCGTGAATAATGACAGACTCGTGGTTTAACTCTCTGTTTGGGTTAACGACCCAATGAGCAGAACCATTACATTGAACACGATCAATAGTGAACGGCACAAGTCCGATCGTGAGAATGACATCCTCTTCCGAGTTCAATCCTGTTGTCTCAAAGTCTACCGAGACAAATGGCACTTGTTCAATTGGTGTTTCCCCATTAACCATCGGTGTCGAATAGTAGCGTTTGAGCCTCTCGTCTTTCGCTTCTTTAGCTAGTTGTTTGAACAACATTGACCACTCTGGCGTCTGGGATGTATCCAACAACGGCTGTTCTTTTTCTACTTTTTTTGAGAACCACATTATTTGCTACTTCTCTGGTATCGAAACTTAATGAAGTTCTGAGCGTTACTTAGAATTTGAAATGCTGCTTTTAAGTTTCGACGTTCAAATTCAGACATGTTCTCCGGCTCAATATTGTTGTCTGGCTCTTCTCCATTTTCTATATCAAGGGCTTGGTGACGAATTCGAACCATGTAGATTAGCTCCATCGCATCCCTTAAATCCAAACCTCGACCTTTCGGTAAAATGCCAGCATCATTAATGTCATCTAAACGGTCGAAAGAGTTTTGCGATCGCGAACCGATTGCCAGAGAATGCACCCGTATTAAATCGGCCAACGGAGCCGTCCCCCTTCGCTTCAAGTTAATCGAGTTGCGATGACGACCATCTTTCTCCATCACAAAGTCTTTGAAAAAGCCCAGTGGAGGCGTCCTACGTATTGCGTTATACGCCATACAAGCAAGAAAGCGGTTATTTCTTTTCGCTCGTCTCACAATAAAGCTGCTTAATTGCTCCGCCCATTTCACTCGCCCATGCACACCGAGGAGATCAAAAAAGATATTACTATTTAACAATCTCTCAGGGGTTGGATTGTCTATCCAGTTTCCAAAGCATTCTTCCCATTCTGCACGAGTTTTTCGCCATTCTGGGTTGGTAGCCATAATGTCTCCAGTACAATAAGCATAGCCGCATGCCGCTAAACCATCACAAACAAATTTAGCAAACTTTTCAAAGTACTCTCCGTGAATCTCAACGTCATAACTGTTATCGAGAATAAGCGCGTTATCTTGATCCGTTACAATTAGCTGCTCATCCCTCGCCATTGAACCCATTGCGACTAAACAATAAGGAATGGGCGCTGGGCCGAACTCTTGCTCAGCTAATTCAGCGAGGCGTTGTTTGAAACTACTGCCTATAACCGACATGGCTCGACCAATCATGTGCGCGTTGGCATCTTCATTGACCATTCTTACGAAACAGTCTTTTACTTGTTCAGAAACCTGCTTGAGATCCTCGACACTGGTTTGCTGAAAAATAGAGCTCACTAGCAATAGGCTGTTCTGAGATTCGTAACGAACGATGTCCGTCATGCCAATAATTCCTATCGGCTTTTTATCTTTTAAAATTGGTAAATGATGCACGTTGTAACGCAACATAGTTAACATTGCCTCAAACACATAGGCGTTATAATCCAATGAAACAACGTCATAACTCATGACCTCACTCACTGGAATATTGGTATCAATACCTTGAGCTAGTACGCGAATGCAAAGATCGCGATCAGTCAATATTCCAAGCAGCTGTTCGTCATCTTCTTCTGTGAGCTCCTCTGTCGGGCGAATAATGAGCAGAGAGGTGACATTCTCCTCTGCCATGAGTATTGCAGCTTCCTGAATTGAAGCCGTTGCCTCCAGAGTTACTGGATCTCTTGCTAAGATTTTACGTGCCTTAGCGGTGGTAAAGTCATTGCTTTCAGATCGGCTAGATATTGCGCTTCGCAAACGCGCGCTATCTTCCAGTTCCATGTAGTCCGCAAAGTTTTCAAACTCATCACAAAGTTCATTGAAGATGTTTTCCGGAATACAGTAAACGAGAGTGTCTTCTATCGCTTTGGCTGGCATCCGTACGCGGTTGTTCATCAACAACCCCATCTGACCAAACAGTCCACCAGCATCAATCCTGTTGTAAAGTTCACCTTTACGCCGATAAATCTCTACCGCCCCACTTCTCACCATATACAAGTCGCGGATCGTATCTCCGAAGTTAAGGATTTTTGTTCCTTGCCGAAAGTATGCAACCTCGGCATTGAGAGCGATTTTTCTAAGCTGCTCTTCAGGTAGGTCATCAAAAGGTGGGTACTGGCTAATGAAATTGAGCACTTCTAACTGTTCGGCTTCCATTTTTTATTCCATACGTTGCCTAAACTACAGCGATAAATATCACCCTGAGTGAAATCAAGCAATAAATAAATCTAAGGATAACAGTACCTAACCGATTTCACAGGACCAAGCCTTAACCAAAAATTAGAGCTCTAACCTTTTTACATGTAGAGTTCTAAGCTATCACAGCTTATATCTATGCAAGCGAGTTGAGTTGAAATGTACAAAAAAATTCAAAATAAATTCAACCCTACGTCAGGGCAACGTTATGGTGGATAAAAACACATCACAAGCAATTGTTTTAAATATAAAAAGCAAGAATTGAACACACCTTGCTCAACGAATTCTCTATGCACGGCAGAACTAGTTAACCAACCCCCTTTCGTTGAAAGTTGAACTAAAATTAATT
Organism: Vibrio sp. Vb1755; assembly: GCF_033338635.1. Taxonomy (NCBI): domain Bacteria; kingdom Pseudomonadati; phylum Pseudomonadota; class Gammaproteobacteria; order Vibrionales; family Vibrionaceae; genus Vibrio; species Vibrio sp. Vb1755. The sequence goes on from NZ_JAWOTA010000012.1 coordinate 7,582, forward strand.
AGAGTACAAATCGTTAAACAGTTATAAACACACGAAAAAGGACAGATAACATGGATCCCATACTGGAAGTTAAGGGACTGTATAAAGTGTTTGGAGAAGACCCAGAGAGAGCCTTCTCGCTTATCGACAAAGGCGTCGATAAAGACGGTATTTTTGAACAGACAGGTTTAACAGTCGGCGTAAACGATGTATCTCTCACCATAAATGAAGGGGAAATTTTCGTAATCATGGGCCTTTCTGGCTCCGGGAAATCCACCCTTGTTCGACTTCTTAACCGGCTCATTGAGCCGACTAAAGGTAGTGTTTATCTCAAAGGAAGAGATATCGCCCACATCTCCGAAAATGAACTTCGAGAAGTTCGTCGTAACAATATCTCAATGGTGTTTCAAAGTTTCGCACTCATGCCACACATGACGGTGATTGAAAATGCCGCCTTTGGTTTAGAACTTGCCGGCATCGACGTTAATGAGCGTCAGAAAAGTGCCCTTTCCGCCTTAGAAAGAGTGGGTTTAGACCCTTATGCAGAATCTTTCCCTGACGAATTATCCGGAGGTATGAAACAGCGCGTTGGTTTAGCGAGAGCGTTAGCTTGTGATCCAGACATCCTATTAATGGATGAGGCGTTTTCCGCTTTAGACCCATTGATCCGTTCTGAGATGCAAGATGAGCTTATTCGTCTACAGAACGATGACAAACGCACAATTGTCTTCATTTCTCATGATTTGGATGAAGCAATGCGCATTGGCGACCGTATCGCCATCATGCAAAACGGTGAGGTTGTTCAGGTTGGTACACCTGATGAAATATTACACAGTCCAGCAAATGATTATGTCGAAGCGTTTTTCCGCGGCGTAAACATCGCAAGTGTCTTGACAGCAAAAGATATCGCGCGCAAGAAGCCAGCGGCTGTTTTTAAGAAATCGGAAAATGACGGTCCAGGCTCTGCGATGCAGATTCTGATGGATCACGACCGTGATTACGGTATTGTCGTCGATAAATCTAGCCGATATTCCGGCATCGTATCTCTTGATTCACTACGTTTGGCTCATAAAGAAAACCGTTCGTTAGCCAGTGCTCAATTACCGGATGAAGTTACTCTTCAGCCTGATCAGTCAATTAATGACATTTTGGGTCTGGTTGCTGGTGTTCCTTATGCCGTGCCTGTCGTAGATGAGAAAGGAACTTACTTTGGTGTCGTGACTAAATCACGTCTTCTACAAACACTAGATAAGGATTAACACGATGTCTTCAGAGCAAACTAACAATGATCCCTGGTCAAATACTGCTCCTGCGCAAGATGATCCTTGGTCGCAAGGTACAGAGGCCGCGCCAAGTAATGATTGGCTCAACTCAGAAACTGTAGAGCAAGCACCATTCGATATTATGAACCCATTCCAAGATGCGGTTTTACCCCTCGATAGCTGGGTAGAGTCCGGTTTGAACTGGCTGGTGGAACATGGTCGACCTGTTTTCCAAGCAATACGAGTTCCAATCGACTTTATTCTAACGTCGTTTGAAACTGCTTTGGTGTCTACACCTGCGCCTATAATGGTACTCATTTTATTTTTGCTAGCGTGGCAGTTTTCCAATGTAAAACTTGGTTTTTCTACTCTTGTATCCCTTGTTTTCATCGGCCTAATTGGTGCGTGGTCACAAGCGATGACAACGCTAGCACTGGTGTTAACCGCCGTTTTCTTCTGTTTGCTTATAGGGCTACCAATGGGGATATGGTTGGCAAGGAGCCAAACCGCTGCCAAATTTGTTAGGCCAATATTAGATGCAATGCAAACGACTCCCGCGTTCGTTTACCTTGTGCCAATTGTTATGTTGTTTGGTATTGGTAACGTTCCTGGCGTAGTAGTAACGATCATTTTCGCCCTGCCTCCCGTTGTGCGCCTGACTATTTTGGGTATTCAGCAAGTACCTGAAGAGCTTATCGAAGCTGGCCACTCTTTCGGGGCAAACAAAAAACAGATGCTTTATCGCATCCAGTTACCGTTGGCGTTACCAACTATCATGGCAGGTGTAAACCAAACCTTAATGCTGTCACTTTCTATGGTAGTGATTGCTTCAATGATTGCTGTTGGCGGCTTAGGCCAAATGGTACTTCGTGGTATTGGCCGACTTGATATGGGTCTTGCTGCCGTTGGTGGTTTAGGCATCGTTATTCTTGCGATTTTGTTAGACCGTATCACCCAGGTGTTAGGGGTTAATGCGGGCAACACTAAACTTCGCTGGTATCACACAGGTCCTGTTTCATACCTATTAAAACTGAAAACAAAGACGAACCAAGACGATCTAAAACTTAGGAGAAACATCAATGAATAATTCATGGAAGAAAGCGCTCTCTGTTGGAGCTCTAAGTACTATCGCATTTTCAACTTATGGTGTGGCAAGTGAACTACCGGGTGAAGGTGTCACTGTTCAGCCTGTTCAATCAACCGTTGCAGAAGAAACATTTCAAACGTTGATCGTAAACCGCGCACTTGAAGAGCTTGGTTACGATGTTAAACCGACCAAAGAAGTGGACTACAACGTAGGCTACACCTCTATTGCTAAAGGTGATGCTACTTTCTTAGCGGTTGGTTGGTTCCCTCTTCACGCCGATAAGTACACGATGTCTGGCGGTGATGATAAGTTCTTTCGTAAAGGCCAATACGTAAGTGGTGCTGCGCAAGGTTATTTGATCGATAAGAAAACCGCGGAAAAATATAACATCACTAACATTGGTCAGTTAAAAGATCCAAAATTGGCGAAGCTATTCGATGCAAACGGCGATGGCAAAGCGGACTTAACTGGTTGTAACCCAGGTTGGGGTTGTGAAATGGTTGTTGAGCATCAGTTGGATGCTTTCAAACTTCGTGACACAGTAACACACAACCAAGGTAACTACGCGGCGATTATCGCTGATACGATCTCACGTTACAAAAAAGGCGATCCGATTCTTTACTACACTTGGACACCGTACTGGGTAAGTGGCGTTTTAGTTCCAGGGAAAGATGTAGTGTGGTTAGAAGTGCCATTCTCTTCACTTCCTGGTGAGCGTAAAGACATTGATACGACACTAGAGAACGGTAAGAACTACGGCTTCGAGATGAACTCTATGCGCATCGTTGCCAATAAAGAGTTTACGGAAAAAAACCCTGCTGCTGCGAAGCTGTTTGAAATCATCAAACTAAATATCAATGATGTTAGTGCGCAGAATATGATGATGAGCCAAGGTAAGAACAGCTCAGCGGACATCGAGTCTCATGTAAATGGCTGGATCAAAGCGAACCAGAAAAAGTTCGACGCATGGGTCGAAGAAGCGAAGAAAGCCGCAATGTAATCATGCCTTTATCAATCTCTAGAGCCAGTTGGTGTTATCAACTGGCTCTTTTTTTACACAAACGCCCCTCCCCCTTACATAGACATACCAACACTTACACTACTCGACCATAAATCCACATTATAATTCACGTTTATTTCACGCTTGCTTTGCTAAAAACAACACAACATAACAATTAAACTATTCGAATAAATATGAAAAACTTATCAAAGAGCTCTGTGTGGGGGCCTTTGCAGCCAATTGCTGCCTTTTCTTTGTTTTCGCTTCTATTTCTTTCTATCTCAAGAGTTTTGCTAGCTTTTTGGCAGATTGACCGTATTGACTCTCTAAACGACTTAATTTACATCCTAGGTCAAGGTTTGCGCGTAGATATTGCAACGCTTTGCTGGTTATTTATTCTTCCAGCACTGTTTTCAACCTTCATGCCATTAACCGGTAAGATGGGAGAGTGTTGGAAGCGAATATTACGCATATGGATGGTTTTAGGGCTTTGGGTGCTTGTATACATGGAGCTCGCAACAGCGCCATTCATTCAGGAATACGACCTACGTCCAAACCGTCTGTTTGTGGAATACTTAATCTACCCAAAAGAAGTCTTGAGTATGCTCTGGACTGGCTACAAATTAGAACTGTTTATTGGTGCGTTAGGTACAGTTTTAACCATCACTTTAGGTTGGAAGTGGAGTAAGAAACTGACCGATAAGGCGCAGCAGGTCAACTGGAAATGGCGACCACTATTGGCACTTTTCGTTGTTCTTTTTGGGGTTGCAGGTGCTCGCTCATCTTTAGGTCACCGCCCGCTAAATCCTGCTATGGTCGCCTTTTCTAACGATCCACTGCTTAACGACTTAGCACTGAACTCATCTTACTCATTGTTGTTTGCGGTTAATAGCATGAAGTCAGAAAAGAGTGCGGAGCAGTTCTACGGAAAAATGGACACTCAAAAGATGTTGGAATTAGTTCGCACTTCATCAACAAAATCCGACTTCAACCCTTCATTACTCCCAACCATGAACAGTAACCCCGCGACTTACCAAGGTAAACATAAAAACTTAGTGATTTTGCTACAAGAAAGCTTAGGCGCCCAATTTGTCGGTGCTTTGGGTGGTTTGCCTCTAACACCAAACCTTGATGAACTCATGAAGGAAGGTTGGCAGTTCACACAAATGTACGCCACTGGTACTCGTTCTGTTCGTGGAATTGAAGCCGTAACCACTGGATTTCCTCCATCTCCGTCTCGCGCGGTAGTGAAGCTGAGTAAAAGCCAAACGGGTTTCTTTACCATCGCGGACTTACTGAAATCTCAAGGCTATCACACGCAATTTATTTACGGCGGAGAAGCCAACTTTGACAACATGAAAACTTTCTTCTTTGGTAACGGTTTTGATCAAATAGTAGAAGAAGATGATTATAACAACCCAAGCTTTGTTGGCTCTTGGGGTGTTAGTGATGAAGATCTATATAACAAAGCAAACGAAGAGTTTGAACGCCTTTCAAAAAGCGACAAACCTTTCTTTAGCTTAGTTTTTACGTCAAGTAATCATAGCCCTTATGAGTATCCAAAAGGCAAAATTGAGCCATACGATTCAGAATATATGACGCGTAACAACGCCGTTAAATATTCCGATTACGCTTTGGGCACTTTCTTTGAAAAGGCGAAAAAGTCATCTTATTGGGATGATACCATTTTCATTGTAATTGCAGATCATGATGCACGTGTTTCTGGCGCTAACCTTGTTCCGGTTAAGCACTTTCACATTCCAGCATTGATCCTTGGTAAAGGCATTCAACCACGTAAAGATGACCGCATAGCAAACAACATCGACATGCCGCCTACACTGTTATCTCTAATTGGGGTAGATGCTAAAACACCGATGATTGGTCGTGATTTAACGAAGCCACTAGCTCGCGAAGATGAACGCGCAATGATGCAATACGACAAAAACTTTGGTTATTTAACGCGCGACAATCTCGTTGTGCTTTCCCCTGGTGAAAAGGTATCGACCCTGGCGTACGACTTTAAAGACCAAACCATGGAGCCGCTAGAGGTGGACGAGTCTATTGTCGAGCGTGCAAAAGCAAACGCATTATTTGCATCTAAAGCGTATCAAAACAACTGGTATTCTTCCAAACACACTCATTAACACCAATGATTCCGCTGATAAAAAGGAGCTAAACGGCTCCTTTTTCTTATTCTGTCACTTACCTTCGAGAATGTTCTACTGACAACTCCTGTCGTTCCTTTCCGTTAGATTGCCCCTACTACTTCTAATTGATTAAGGAACAAACCATGCTGACTATCAATTCATTCGTTCTCTACGTTGAGGACATCCACATAAGCCAAGTTTTTTATTCGAAACTGTTCGAACGCAAAGTCACGCAGTTGTCTCCAACCTTTGCCGCTATTCCACTGACCGAAGGCTTAACGTTGACACTCAAGCAAAGAGATAATCTTTCACCCTACAGCGGCATTCGAGGTGGTGGCACCGAGCTGTCTTTATCAGTGCCCAACAGGCATACGTTAGAGCGCATTTACAAGCGCTGGAAAGACCTAGGTGTTGAGTTTGTTCAACCACCAGCGACATCAGTGTATGGGTTAAATTTTATGGCTATCGATCCAGATAAGCATCGCATTCGTGTTTTCATAAATGAATAAAAATGCGTCAAAAATGCTTTTTACCCATTCCCAATGTGACTTCAATAAATTAGACTCAAGGAAACATCAAAAGCGGCGTAGTAATAAGAAGGAATGCCCATGAGCTCAAGTATGATCCTTAGCGAATCCCTAATCGAGAGCGGAAGAGATATCCCCCTCAAAGAACTGCTTTATGCAAAGCGCGTGCTGGATAACTACATGGCAGTAGCCAAAGAAAGTAGCCCGCTTGAGCTATTAACTGAGATGAAATCGGCAGCAAAGCAAGTAGAATACTTTACAACGACGAGTAACCCGTGTGAGGCTCGTAATGTCATCAGTCAGATGATTGATAAAATCGACACCGCGGAATCTTTTGCTTCGTTCAAAGCATTAGCAGGTAAGCCATCTCAAGCACTCAATGAGCTAATTGAAGATCGAGCTCAGCTGATTAAACACGAACGAGAGCTCCTGCTCGCCTCAGGCTATGACGCCTCACGAATCTAATATACGCGACAGCCTAAAAGTCATAGCTAACAACGAAAAAGGAGCTCTTAAAGAGCTCCTTTTGCTTTTCAAAAATCGGATACAAAAGACTTAAAGGCCGATATCTTCCGTTATTGCTTTGATTTGTTTGAGGTCCATTTTATAGACTTCAATCATTTGATCGACCTGACTTAGTCGTGAATTAGCTTCATCATGTTTATCACAAGCGTCCGACTTCACGTCCCAAGATTTGCCTTCTAAAAATACGTCACACTCTTTCTTGAGTTTCTCAATCTTAGGTAATAATTTCGACCGTTCTTTCTCGAGAGACTCTAATTCTTGCGAAATTTTCAGCTCTTTCTGGAATACTTCGCGGGACCGCTCAAACATAGTCGCTTGCATATCCGCTTGACGACTCAACTTCTCATTTTCTGACTTCGTCGTGTTGATCTTATCTGCCTGCTGCTTCAATTGAGACTCTAGTGACAAGTTAACCTTCTCGACCTCAGTCAATTGCTTTTGCAACTTCTTAAGTGCTTTCTGATGAGCTTCATCTTTCGCGGCGAGTAACTCACTAACTTGGTTTTGTATCTCTTGGTCAAGCGCCTCTTCACGCACTTTTACTTGAGATGCCAACTGGGTTTTATCTTGCGTTAGTGCTTGATACTTTTCTTCTAATACGTGGTAAGTCGATTCCCACTTGTTCGCAGTGACAACCGATCCAACAAGGCCACCAAATGCCAAGCCTAACACCGCAGCGATTGCGATATAGATATGCGTACGTTTGTCACGCTCTTCAATGACAACTACGTCGTCTTGCTCTTCCATTTTGTTCTGAGAACTCACCGTATACTACTCCAAGGACTCTTTTACTTTGCTAGCGGATCAATTCCGCAAACATAATTGATGCTGTATAAATCAGAAATGCGCCAATTAATGTTATAACGGTCGCTTTTTGGACTTTTTCATTGGTTCGATAACGAAACAGCACAAATGCTACTGCAATCAACACCGCAATGGCTAATAATCTGGTCATACCGCCTCCTTGTCCACTCATGAAAAACTGCCTAGGTCCGTAGACTGTTTCACAAAGATTCATTGTAACCCATTTATACGTACCATAAGGTCAACTTAGCGTAGATTTTAAAATAAGTGCTCCGATTTTAATCAATTTTGTGTTCTTAATTGAATAACTTATGTCGTAACAATCGAAACACATTTATCGTTCTGAAGTGTTTTTTGGTTCCATTTCCTAACCCAATAAGTTTTATTTATGCAGTTGCTCGCGCAAAAAGATTGGCAAACATACCTTCATGAAAATAGATGAGGTTATTTCATTGAAAATAAATTGACATAGGGTGTTGAAATGGACCAAAAACATGATAGAGTTCACACGTTAATGATGACCAGCATCATTAACTAACCTTTACTCATTTAATTGAGTAATTGTTCCGATGAAGACTGCAGGAGAGTGGTTATTAATCAAATTTTAACATTTGATTAGCATAACTCGCCGAAGAATTAACTATTTCAGGTGCTACCTAGGTAGCGGGGACTGTAGTTGGAGGAACCTCTGGAGAGAACCGTTAAATCGGTCGCCGAAGGAGCAAGTCTTGCACTCACGCAAGGTGAAACTCTCAGGCAAAAGGACAGAGGAGTGGAAAGTTACAACCTAACTATTTTGCTTGGCCTTCCCGCCTACAACCAATAGCTTAGTTCTTTTAGAGATCGTTGATCTCGTCCTTTCCCTCTTCTCCTTATTAGTTGTTTTATTAAGGGGAAATCATGAACAACCTACAATCTTTACTACAAACCATCGATAATTTTGTCTGGGGTCCACCGCTGCTTATTTTGCTAGTGGGTACAGGTGTTTACTTCACTTTTAGCCTTGGCTTGATCCAGTTTAAACACCTCCCAACAGCGCTAGCGATGGTATTCAGTAAAGATAAGTCATCTAATACTCAAGGTGACGTTTCTAGCTTTGCAGCTCTTTGTACTGCGCTCTCAGCAACAATTGGTACTGGTAACATTGTTGGTGTTGCCACAGCAATCAAACTCGGTGGACCAGGCGCTCTATTCTGGATGTGGCTCGCTGCCCTTTTCGGAATGGCGACTAAATACGCCGAATGTTTGTTGGCGGTTAAGTACCGAAGAGTCGATGATAAAGGCCAAATGATTGGTGGCCCAATGTATTACTTGCAATACGGTGTTGGCTCAAAAGCTCTCGCGATCATGTTTGCAGTGTTTGCTTTGGGTGTTGCTTGTTTTGGTATCGGTACGTTTCCACAAGTAAACGCGATTCTGGATGCAAGTGAGATATCTCTTGGTGTTAACCGTGAGCTATCTGCCTTCGTACTAACTCTTTTGGTTGCTTTCGTAACTTTGGGTGGCATCAAATCCATTGCTAACGTTGCAGGAAAAGTGGTTCCTACCATGGCTGTATTTTATGTGTTGGCGTGTTTAAGCGTGATCATCATGAATGCAGACCAATTGTTCAATGCCGTTGAATTAGTGCTGGTTTCAGCCTTTACATCAACAGCAGCGACTGGTGGTTTTTTAGGTGCAAGCATCATGCTGGCAATCCAATCAGGTATCGCTCGCGGTGTGTTCTCAAATGAATCAGGTTTGGGTAGCGCGCCTATGGCAGCAGCAGCAGCGAAGACAGACTCTTGTGTTAAACAAGGCCTAATTTCAATGACGGGTACCTTTTTCGATACCATCATTATTTGTACCATGACAGGCCTTGCTCTAATCCTGACCGGTGCATGGCAAAGTGACTTTGCAGGTGCCGCGATGACGACTCATGCTTTTGCGGTGGGTTTAAATGCAGATACATTTGGTCCTATGCTCGTCTCAATCGGTTTGATGTTCTTCGCTTTTACCACCATTCTTGGTTGGAACTACTACGGTGAGCGTTGCGTTGTGTTCCTGTTCGGAACTAAAGCTGTGCTTCCATACAAACTGATTTTCGTTGGCTTGGTGGCATCTGGTGCATTCCTTCACCTCGATATGATTTGGCTACTGGCTGATATCGTAAACGGTCTGATGGCAATTCCTAACCTAATTGGTTTGATCGCACTGCGTCACGTCGTACTGGCAGAAACCAAACTGTTCTTTAGCTCAACATCGCAATCAGGTGAAGTTGAAGCAGTGAAAGCTTAGTGAAACGGCAGGTTTGCGGTCACAAACTGTCAGTCACAGAGAGCAAAACACATTAGAAATGGTAAAACACAAAGCCCGCTATTATTTAGCGGGCTTTATTTATCTTCGGTTAAATGGTTAATCTCTCAACCATTGATGCTCAACGTTTTCTCCACGTTTTTCAAAAAACTTCGCATTTTTTTGCTTGAATTGATCCGCTTTCAACTCTGACAGCGGCCAGTCTAAAAATGCTTCTGTTACAAACGAGTCGCCGACACCAACCTCAATCGATTCCAGATGTTTCCCGATGTAGCGATAAAAGTAGCCTTGCCCAAACGCATCGCACACCATAGGTACATGCCTGACACGTTGATGATTGACAGAGACCGAAGCCCAAGTCGTCGTTTTAGGTTCACAGGTTTGCTCTTTTACAACGTCAACCTCAAATTTATTGTCCATAGTTGTCGAAACAAAAACGACAATAGCGTCATGCAAATACACACGCCTGAGCAATAACTGTTTAGTATCTTGAGTTCGCGTTTGTTGTATTCCATTAGCAAAAGGCTCGAAGTAGCCCCAGTGCCAAGACCAGATCATGCCGCGTTGCGCAAACTGTACTTGTGGCCACGTATGCCAAGCAACAGCGGCACCTATCCCCACAATAAATACAGCGAGTAGTATCAACAATCGATAAATATTACGCATTAAACGGGTTTTTCAATTAATAACTTCACACCAAGTGCGACTAATACTGCGCCCGTCGCGCCTTCCATCCACTTCATAAAGCTTGCATTCTTTAGTAGATTTTTAGCCGAGTTAAGCGCGCCAGCTAAACCACACTGCCAAACCATCGCAATAGCAAAGTGTACAGATGCCATCATCATTGATTGAAGCAAGGGTGAACCTTCTGGATTCACAAACTGTGGTAAGAAAGCCAAATAGAAGACCGCCGTTTTTGGGTTCAAGACGTTAGAAAGAAAGCCCTCTCTAAAAGATCGCTTACCATTAAACACTTCGTGAATCTGCTCGGTCACGGTCAATCCATCTTTCGACGACATTAGCGCTTTTAAACTGCTCAAACCAAGCCAGATAAGATAAGCCGCACCAATCATTTTTACGATTTGGAACAACTCTGCTGATTGCGCAAGAATCGCCGAGATACCAACCGCAGAAAAAAAAGCATGTACGAATAAGCCAAAGCAAATCCCTAGACTGGTTGTACATCCATCTTTTAGGCCCGAGCGGCTAGTGTTACGGATAACAAGTGCAGTATCTAAACCTGGCGTTAACGTTAAAATCGTAATGGCAATAATAAATGCCTCGAAATTCAAAATATCCATATTATCGTGATAATTAATTGTCAATCCTTCATCAATACCGCCAATCCACAAGATTCGCAAGCTTCTTTTTTAAGAGAGCTATACAACTGGGTGAGTTTATGGACAATGGGTTGGAGTTAATTGTTAATTATTAGTAAATTAACGCAGGTTGCTTAGTGCAACACCATATGAAGGACCCGTTATCGGGTGTTTAGGGAAAGAACAAAAGAATAAGAGTAGTCACATGAACGCATTTACAAAACTCGTTGAACATTCCAAAAAAGTGGCAAATTTTGAGCATCTATCTGCCATCATAGATTGGGATCAAGCAGCGGTCATGCCACCTGGTGGCGCTGAAGCACGCTCGAATGCCACGGCAGAGCTCGATGTACATATCCATTCTTTAATGACTCAACCGCACTTGGGAGAGCTTTTCGCTCAGGCAGAAGAAGAGACGCTGTCTACAAAAGAAAAATCTATCCTAAGAGAAATGAAGCGTGGGTGGCAGCAAGCTAACTTACTACCAGAATCATTAGTTCAAGCTCAATCTCTTGCTGGCTCCAAATGTGAACATGCATGGCGTACGCAACGTGGAGAAAATGACTGGGCTGGTTTTGAAAAGAACTGGGCTGAAGTAGTAAAGCTATCGCAGGAAGAAGCGCAAATTAGAGCCGAAGCAAATGGCACGACTCCTTATGATGCCATGCTCGATGTTTATGAACCTGGCACAACGTCTGCGTCGTTAGACATTCTTTTTGCTGACGTGAAAACCTGGCTTCCTACTTTGATCGATGAAGCGCTTGAAAAACAACAATCAGACAACATCTTATTGCCAACTGCACACTACCCTGCGGAAAAGCAAAAAGCGCTCGGTTTGGAAGTCATGAAGCTACTTCAATTCGATTTTGAACACGGTCGACTTGATGAGAGTACCCACCCATTTTGTGGCGGTGTACCGACAGATGTGCGTATTACGACACGTTATAATGAAAACGAGTTTGTCCAATCATTGATGGGGATTGTCCACGAAACTGGCCATGCTCGATACGAGCAAGGGCTACCAAAAGATTTATCAGGAACACCCGCGGGAGAAGCTCGCTCTATGGGTATTCATGAATCACAATCACTCTTCTTTGAAATGCAAATAGGACGAAGCAGCGCGTTTATCGATCACCTCGCTCGACTGGCTTCTAACCATTTTTCTGGTAGTGAATTCGAAAAAGACAATTTAGCCAAAATTTACACTCGCGTAGAAAAAGGCTTTATTCGCGTAGATGCTGACGAACTTACATATCCTGCTCACGTTATTCTTCGATATGAAATTGAGCGAGATCTCATGAACGGCGTCATCAAACATACAGATGTACCAGAACTCTGGAACGAAAAGATGAAAGCGTACTTGGGGCTATCAACCGAAGGAAACTTCAAAAATGGCTGTATGCAAGATATCCATTGGACAGACGGAAGTTTTGGCTATTTCCCGTCCTATACGCTCGGTGCGATGTACGCTGCACAATTTATGGCAGCAATGAAACAAACCGTCGATGTAGATGCGGTTATTCGTTCTGGCGACTTAGCTCCGATATTCAATTGGCTCTCGGAAAACATCTGGAGTAAAGGTAGCTTATTCACCACTGATGAGTTGGTAAAACAAGCCACGGGGGAAACACTGAATGCTAAACACTTTCAAGCTCACCTAAAAGATCGCTACTTATAAAGCGAAACGAATAGAAAGTAAAAGCCCAAGGTTCGTATGTTCCTTGGGCTTTTTGTAGGCTCTCTATGTGTTATGCCAAGCTAGGGATGAGCCTAGGCTTGTACAAACAGTCCTCACCCTCTGGTCTAGTTTTAAATCGACGATGAAGCCACATATACTGGCTCGGACTTGCCATGATTGATGTTTCAACTATTTGATTCACGAATGCGGCGGCGCGTTGATGATCCTCTTTCGGGAAACCTTCGACGGGCGCACTAATGGTTAGGGTATAGTGTCCGTCTTTTCCTCTTACCATCGTAAAAGGCACAATGGCGCAATCTGTAGAATCAACCAACAAACTTGTACCTGTCGTAGTACAAGCATTTTTAACGGCAAATAACGGTGCAAATGTCGAGCGTCGGTTACCATAATCGTGGTCCGGTGCATACCAAACCCGCTCACCCGTTTTAAGTGATTCAAGCATGGCTTTGACGTTTTTACGATCAATCAGTGTACGATTAGAGCGAGAGCGTCCCTTATACTGAAAATAATCAAAGCACGGATTATTGTTTGGGCGATAAACACCGGTTCCAGACTTTTTAATGCCAAAAGCTCGAGCACCTAACTCTAGATTCATTGAGTGTACGGCCAACATTAATGCACCTTTGCCTGACTTCTCTAAAGCCTCTAGATGCTCCATGCCTTTTATCGTGACGTGTTTGTTTACCCGTTTATCTGACCAAAACCATGCCATTGCGGTCTCAAAAAGTGCGATGCCAGTATTGTCGATGTTGTCTTTTAGAATTGCTTCGCGTTGGCATTCTTCCATATGAGGGAAGCAAAGCTCAAGATTGCGTCTGATCGTAACTTGACGTTTTCTCATGAGTCGCATAGCTAAACGACCAATGTTGCGTCCCAAAGCTAGTTGAACTTTAAAAGGAAGGAGGCTAAGTAAGTACATCACGCTAATGATAATTAACGTTCCCCAGTAACGAGGCAAAAGAAATTCGGCCTTGAATGCAGGCTTTTTGTATTTGTTCATGTAAGTATTGTCAGATGTGCCCATCTATAAGTGATAAAAACAATGATAATGGACTGCACTTTTATCATTGATAACGCTAATAACATAAATTAAAGCGCGCGGATTCTATGGTTCTTCGACACACTACACAATAAGAACTTTGCAGAAATATGTAGGGAATGAAAAAGCAGTAAAGATGAGTCGCCACGTTAACATCTATCGGAGTGATTTATCTACTGCCCTTTCCTAAAGTTTGAAGAAACATAACTTTGTATTTTCAATTCGCTAAATAATGCCTATTGTTCAATCACATAATGCGACCGTGATGAATGCAACAATAAGACGTCATATCAATACTCGCCATTAGCGATTGAATTTGCACTAAAAAGCCGCAGCAATTTCTCGCTGCGGCTTCTTATTCACTTAACAAGTAGAGTGGCGTTATTCGTGCCCTACTGTTTTGGATAATAAATTTACGATCAACACACCAGCGATGATAAACCCAATACCAACTAGGGCTGGTAAGTCTAGACGCTGTCCGTAAACAAAGTAACCAACCGTCGCAACCAAAACGATCCCAGCACCACTCCATATGGCATAAACAACCCCGACAGGCATTGTTTGCACTGTGACGGAAAGCAAGAAGAAAGCGATGCCGTAACCAATCAAAACGACTGTGCTCGGCATTACTTTCGTAAATTGCTCTGTTTTGGGAATATAAGAAGTGGCAATCACTTCACATACAATCGCTATCGACAGCGCCAACATTGGTGGCATAGAGACAAGCATTTTGAACATAAGGCATTAACGCTCAACAGAAATGTAACCGACAACATGTCCGGATAATTAGGCCGCGCATTATACCCAACTCATCTCACGATGGAATACCACTAACGATGTTTACACACCATCACTTTCGCTTACTTTTTGATGACCAGGTGAAAGGCTGACGTTTTGGTGCTGACGAGAAATTTCAAAGTAGATATGCATATCAATCGGCTCAGGTGTATTGAGTAGCATCTTACCTACTTCACGTTGGAAATGACCATAATTACCTAGCTCATCCGTTAGTTCTAGGAGCTCGTAAGAGGCTTCATCGGCAAACATTCCATACGCATACTGATAATGACTGATATCCTTGCTCTTATCATAACCCAGCTTTTGAAGAGCTTGATCAATCTCTTCCGGCGTATAAATGTCTTTATCACCAAACGAATGCAGTAGCACGCAAGGAACTTCTTGAGCGATGCTCTGAATCTTTGTCTTTCTCTTGAAAATACCGAACATAATGTCCTCCACTGACGATGTTTCCAAATATGCACATTAATGCAAAATGGTGAGCTGATTGTTTTTAGTATGGCTCATTAATTTGAGACTTCCTTACTACGAAGTCACCTTCACATATTAACGTGATCGCATAATTACCAGCAAATAGTACACACTGCGTTTCAAACCTATCTCATCAGAAACTCTGCTTTAGTCACAATTGTGTGACAACCCCGAGTACGGTTTACCATAATGTAAAGAGTAGATTGAAAAGTCGGATTTCGTATCGACATCTAAACTTAATTAAGTTAGCTTTAGAAGTATAGACGTCTAGATTGACTATACTTAGGGAGAGAAAGTCGTGCCAATTAGAATTCCAGATCAATTACCAGCTACCGATGTATTAAGGACAGAAAACATCTTCGTGATGAGTGAAACGCGTGCAGCGAGTCAGGAAATACGTCCTTTAAGAGTGCTGATCCTTAATCTGATGCCAAAAAAAATAGAGACTGAAACTCAGTTTCTGCGTCTACTCTCAAACAGCCCACTACAGGTTAACGTCGAATTACTGCGCATTGATAACCGCCCGAGTAAAAATACGCCAACTGAACATTTAGACACGTTTTATCGCCAATTTGAAATGGTACGAGATAAAAACTTCGATGGCATGATCATTACTGGAGCTCCATTAGGTTTGGTGCAATTTGAAGATGTCATTTATTGGGATCATCTCAAAACCATCATGGAGTGGGCAAAAGATCATGTGACATCCACTCTTTATGTTTGCTGGGCTGCGCAAGCAGGGTTAAAGCTACTCTACGATCTACCTAAAAAAACGCGTAAAGAAAAACTTTCAGGCGTGTATCATCATCAAATCCATCATCAATTTCACCCTATCTTACGCGGATTTGATGACACGTTTTTGGCTCCTCACTCGCGTTACGCAGATTTTTCGCCTCACTTTCTAGAAGAGCATACTGACTTAGACATTTTAGCGACATCGGATGTCGCAGGTGTGTACTTAGCCACCACAAAAGACAAACGCAATGTCTTTGTCACAGGACACCCTGAGTATGATTCTCACACCTTACATAATGAATATATCCGAGATTTAAGCGAAGGTATGGAGCCCGCTATTCCTGTCAACTATTACCCAAACAACAACCCAGATAACCCACCAATTGCAAGTTGGAGAAGCCATGGACACCTCCTCTTTTTAAACTGGCTGAACTACTGTGTTTATCAGCAAACACCGTACGACCTCGATCACTTCAGTGAAGATGCTTTCACTAAAGACGATTAGCTTCAAAATAAGCAAACAAAGCACTCATCATTACCGAAATGTAATATGTGAACCAAGCCGTCATATGGCGGCTTTTTCATAACAGTTTGCAAACCTGATCGCATAGTGTTTTTTCCTCAATAGGTTTTTGCTAAGTAATTCATATCATGCAGAAAGATTCAGGGATGTAGGGATAAAGAATGAAAACAGCAAAGCTCGGTGCACTAATATTATTGTCTCAGTTTGCACTCGTGGGTTGCGTGACGGTGAAAGAAGATGGAAGCCCTGTCGTTAAAGCCGATCCTGTGGCAATGGCAGAATCACGTATCGCACTTGGCTTAGGTTATTTAGACGGCGGTAACATGATTCGCGCGCATGATAACTTACAACAAGCCTTAAACCACGCACCTCAATACTATCGCGCGCAATTATCTATGGCTCACTACTACGAAACGGTTGGTGAAGATATTAAAGCCGAACAGATGTATAAACGCTCTCTACGCCAACACACTAAAAACGGAAATGTGCTCAATAACTACGGTACTTTTCTTTGCAAGCGAGGTGACTTCGAAAAAGCCGATCAGATGTTTAATCGAGCCATTGAGCAGCCTTATTACTACCTTATTCCAGCGAGCTATGAGAATGCAGCTTTTTGTGCGCTAAAATCACAAGATAAAGACAAAGCGAGATACTACTTTACTAGAGCTATCGATCATGATCCCCATAGACCAAAATCGATTTTGCAACTCGCTAAAATAGAAATTGATAGCGGTGATTATACTGAAGCTAGAATTCGATTAATGAGATTCAATCAAATGTATGGCGTGAAGAAGCCCTCTTTGCAACTCATGATTCAACTTGAACGTGCAGCAGGCAATGAAGCTCTCGAGAAAAAGTATCAAAAACAGTTGGAAAAATTTTCTTAGTACAAAATAGCGATACATAAGGCGCATTAGCTCACCGCCAATACAGCGCTTGACCAAGAATCCAGTGAATTCAGACTCACGGTGATACATTCATCCTGTACATAAACGTCAAATTCGGTACTATTTGAACGGAATAAGTGACCAAGTCACATTATAAAAAGTGCGCACACAACGAAATTTGTACATCATACTGTTTTTAAGATTGATTTCGGCACATTGATAAATACTAAATATTACTGACATGCACCAGAAGGAAGTTGAAGCCGGATGAAACCTGCCTGCACTCTGTTATTACTCACTTTGCTGAGTTCACCTTTTGTCGTCAGTGCACAAGAAAATATTGAGAAAACATTCACATTTGGCATTGTGTCCAATAAAGCCCAAAGCAAAATCAAAAAAGCGACGCCCCTTACTCAGTATGTAACTGAAAATATGACTGAATATGGTTACGCAAAAGGGGCGGTAAAGGTATTTAAAAATTATCGTCAGCTCGCGGTTGCGCTTGAAAATGGCACCGTTCAAATTGCAACGGCGACCCCCTTTAATGCGATGACCTTAGAAAAGGAGTCTAATAGCCAAGTTCTTGCTATACGATGGAAAAAAGGCCTGCAAAAATATCATACGGTGTTCTTTACTAATAAAGAGAGTGGCATTGAGTCACTTTCTGACCTGCGCGGAAAAACGCTTGTTTTCGAAAAGCGCACGTCTACCAGCAGCTATTACCTACCTGCGATTACATTGCTGAACCACGGAGAAAAACTGCAATACCTTCCCTCTCCTGATGACAAACCGGCCAAAGACAGTATTGGTTATTTATTCCTTGATGAGCAACTCGCTCAGTCAAATGAAATCAACCTATCTGTATGGGTATATAAACAGAGAGTTGCAGCAGGAGCATTCAGTAACTTCAACTGGAACAATCCCAAAGATTTGCCAGAGAACATGAAAGACAAACTAGCGATTTTTTCTCGTTCTGTTGAAATACCCAGGGATTTGATTCTCGCTTCTCCAAGCATGAGCCTAGAGCAACAGCGTAAAATCACGTCCATACTGCTTGATATGGATACAACTCACGAAGGCTCTCTCGCACTTAAAAAGTTTCAGAACACCAAAAAATTCAGCGCGCTTACTCCAGAAATGCGAGCCTCCTTAAGTACAGTGCGCAAGTCAGTTCACTTGTTACCGAAGGTGGATTGATGTTTCAAAAGCTCTCACTCGAAACCAAATACATTTGCTCGACAATGTTCGTTGTCTTGTTTGTTGTGGTGATAAATCTTACGTTATACATGCACGGTTACGATGCGTATTCAAATAGCTTAACTCAACAAATCACGAACAACTCTCAAGAAAAAACAGAATCTTACGTTAAGCAAAAAGGGTTGGTTTATGCAGAGCTATTATCAAAACAGCTTTTTGATCCACTCTATACAGACAATATCAGTCAAGCGTATGAGCAAATTAAGGCAACATTGAGCCAGCCAGATGTCTCGAAAATACATGTTGTTGACAATGAAGGGCTAATCTTTCACGACGGCACTACTCAGCTAAGGATGTTTGCCCAACCTCATGACCGCTCTCCTTTTATTTTGAAAGCAATAGAAGAATCTAGAACTCTCGTTTCCTTTTCCAAGCATCAGTTGGAGATCGCAGCGCCGATTCAGCAATCAAACATTACTCTTGGGGCGGTATATCTTGAGCTTAACTTGATACATCTACTGGAAGAGAAAGAACAGAACATTGAACAAGTCCGAGCGATTACCTCAAACGATAAACAGAAGATGTTTAACTTGCTGCTAACGATCAGTGGGATATCCGTTCTATTCGGTAGCATCATCGCTTATGCTTTGGGGCGGTCGTTAACTAAGCCACTCAAGCAACTAAAAGATCAATTTTCAGAGTCAAATACCCAAGCGCTGCCAGTCACCGACATACAAAGCAAAGATGAAGTGGGAGAACTTATTTCGGCGTACAACAAAATGTCAAACAAAGTGAACCGATACACTAGCCGAGTTGAGTTCATGGCGTACCACGATATTCTGACTTCCCTGCCAAACCGAGAAAAGTTACTCATTGATATTCAAACGCAAATAACTGACCACAAATCCCCCTCACTCGCGGTTGTGTTTATTGACTTGGATGACTTTAAGCACATTAACGATAACTATGGACATAACATTGGGGATAAATTGCTAGGCCATCTTGCCTCAGAGCTTCAAAGCCGTTTGCCGAGTTATTTTAAGCCGCTTTACCGCCTTTCTACCATAGTAAGTCGAGTAGGTGCGGACGAATTTGTACTGGCCTTTCCGTGCTCGGACACTCATGAAGCTACAGAAAAAGCGCACGATATTCATCGCCAACTGCTCTCTCCCTTTAGTTTGGAAGAGAACGATATTCAAATTACGGCAAGCCTCGGAATTGCTGTGTATCCAGAATTTGGTTCTAACGCTGAGTCTCTTTTACAGCTTTCCTCTCTTGCGGCGCAGGAATCTAAAAGACGCGGTAAAGACATTATGACGATATACGATTCCACGTTTGATGAAACGATTAAACAACGTTTATACATAGAACGAGAACTGCGTCGTTCAGTACGTGACTTGTCTCAATTCGAGCTGTGGTATCAACCACAATTTGATCTAAAAACCTATCGCCTAATTGGGGTCGAAGCATTGGTTAGGTGGAATCATCCCGAGAAAGGCTATATCAGTCCAGAATCGTTTATCCCGATCGCAGAGCAAAGTGATTTAATATTGGAGCTTGGAGAACATATCATTGAGACAGCAGTTGCTCAGCGGGCAATGTGGGCAGAACATTTCGGTACTGATTTTCACATCGCATTAAACTTATCCCCAAGGCAAATCTATCGCCAAGATTTAAGTCAATTATTTTCTAAGTATTTACGACGACATGATGTTGCCCCTCAAACCATTCATGTTGAAGTGACAGAGTCACTTTTTATTGATGATACAGAGAAAGCTCAATATGTGCTTAAAAAACTACAAAGTATCGGAGTGGAAGTTTGGCTAGATGACTTTGGCACAGGATATTCTGCCCTTGCCTACCTGCAACATATGGCTTTTGACGGGCTCAAGATTGATCGTTCATTTATCACTCAAATCCGAAAAAGCGATCAAGACGATTCATTAGTTCGCGCGATTGTATCCATGGCTCACAACCTAAGAATGAAAGTAGTAGCCGAAGGCGTAGAAACTCAAACTCAGCTCACACGCATGGAGTCTCTCCACTGTGACGTCGCACAAGGTTTTTTCTTAGGTAGACCTGTACCTGCCGAGGAATTGATTGCATTTGAATACCAACGAGGGAGTGGCGCTCAAAGCGTCAATCACTTTGCTTAGAACGCCGTTTTGTTAACTATTGCCGCTTAGCGCGTTAGTACTCGTAATGCAATATCGGTCACACTTCCCCCAACTCATTAATATGAATTTTCTCTTAAAATCTAACATCTGAGATAAATAAACTACACTTTTCATATCAACTTCTTGGATATGGAAATGCGCGTGGTAGGAATCTTTTCTTGGAACAACCTGTCGGTAAAACAAAAGCTATTTGGGTTGGTTTTGCTGCCAATTTTATTGTTGCTTGTCCTCGCGGGTAAACATGTACAAAGCCTTTCTATCCAGGCTCAGGAACTACAAAAAGCACAGTTATTCTCTGTCTACATCGACCGCGTATCTTCGCTTTATCACCTACCGAATAACCCTGATGTAATAGATAAGCAACTAAAAACTCAGCAGATATCTCAATTGTTACGCGACACCGCTGCACCAGTATTCGGTGAAAACGCTGAGATACTAAACCAGTTGACAAGCTTTGAGGAAGCAACCCTCTCGATGCTCTCTTCGCAAAATCAAGAAGAAAAGTTAGATGCGGCAGAGTGGCGCGCTGATACGTTCAAAGAAATCCTCATGAGCTTAGACAAAGTCTATTTTAGAAATGTGAGTTATGAAACAAACACTCACCTTTCTTCTTTGATGCAACTTGAATGGTTGATGTTTTGGTCCACTGAAGAGCATAGATTAAGCGAATATTTGATTCGATCTTCAGAGGAAAATAACGAGTATGACCTCACAACACAGGCTTCTATCCAATCTTTAATCCAGAACCAACAACTATTTCTAGAGCGTTTTGTGACGCTAAATGCCAATCAACAACAAGTAGATCTGCTCATTGAGACGTTTACGGGTGAAGTCTTTATCAAAAGCCAAGAGTTTCGTGCTTATTTATTGCAACCAGCTCAACTCAAATCATTAACCCCGGATGAGATTGATGCGGGGTTATCTGCACTCAACAAACGCTTATCGTTATTACAAAGTGTTGACGACAAAATGGAACAACAGCTGAGTGATGATATATCAAAGACAATCAACACGACGACACAGCACCGCTTTACCTTTATCGCAATGATGAGCCTTTTAACGCTGTTGGTCGTAAGTTTAACGCTAAGATTGGTGCGAAAAGTTACTGGAAACTTGAATCTAGTCCTCAAATTTCTCAGTAACGAAAGCAATGAACAAAGTAACACTGAAAATTCACCTCTTGCTCAACTAATAAAGGGTAAAGACGAGCTGAGTAAGTTTGCTCGAGAGGTAAAAAAGCTTAGTGATGAGCGGATGTTGTCCAGACTAAAGCTCACACAAGCTAAAGAAGATGCAGAACAAGCAAAAGATGATGCAATTAAGGCGAGTAAAGCCAAAAGTAGCTTTTTGGCCAACATGTCCCACGAGATCCGCACGCCGCTAAATGGCGTTATTGGTATCTCTGAAGTCTTATCCGATACTTCCCTGACTGCCACACAACGCGATTACGTCGACACGATTGAAACCTCCTCCCAACTGCTTTTGAGTTTAATTAATGACGTTCTAGACTTCTCAAAAATTGAATCTGGGATGTTGCTCATTAGCCCACATTCAACTTGTGTTCGAGAGTCTATCTATGACATTGCTTCTATCATTTCACCGAAAGCAAAGGAAAAAGGCATCGATGTGCAAGTCAACATTAGCCGTAACACGCCTTACCACGTAATGTTGGATGACCATCGTATACGCCAAGTTGTCATGAACTTCATGTCTAACGCGGTAAAATTTACCGAACAAGGCAGTGTAGAGCTATCGGTCATCACCCGCGAAATTAAAAATGGTGAAGCGGTCATCGAGTTTTCCGTTAAAGATTCTGGGATTGGTATTGATGCCCAGCAGCAAAAGAAAATATTTGCTCCATTTGCCCAAGAGGATAACTCTACTACCCGACAATTTGGGGGAACTGGACTTGGGCTTGCCATTAGCACGCAATTAGTTGAGCTAATGGGTGGAGAAATTCAACTTGAATCCGAGAAAGGTAAAGGCAGTCGCTTCTTCTTTGAACTAACGGCTCCTGTTGTGACTCAAGAGTTTAACGCTTATCACGCTCTGAATCACAACGACATATGGATTGTATGCAGCAGTACTCAACTAGAACAAAAACTGCGTAACGAGTTAAGTTTTTTCAACATCAATATAACGCAGTCAGTAGATACCTTAAGTGCGTTGCCAACGTGGATTGATAACGAGCGCGTTATCGTTATTCATGTAGAAGCATCACCAAATGCAGCGGCGATGCATATCGATGAGATAGAAAGCCTTTGTAAACGAAACATTCGTGTCTGCCTCATCAAGCACCTTCATAGCCCACAATTCGACTTTAGAAACAGTATCAGCGCCTTGGTCACTCAACCACTACTAGGGCAGCGCTTAATTAAAGCACTTGAAAGTTGTGCGGCAAACTTCTCGCACGCACAACAAGAGAGCACTTCAGCGCAACATGTTAAATCTTTGCCGAAAATTTTGGTCGTTGATGACAATACGGTCAATCAAAAAATCGCGGGGCTACACGTCACAAAAGCTGGCTTCGACTTTGATGTCGCAGTAAACGGACAAGAAGCGGTTGAGAAATTTCAACAGAATCAATACAGCCTAATTTTAATGGACTGTATGATGCCCGTAATGGATGGATTTGAAGCCACCCAAATAATTCGTCAAATAGAAGTAAAAGAAAAACGCGCTTTCAGAATTCCGATTATTGCTCTAACGGCAAGTGTGGTCGATGACGATATACAAAAATGCTTTGACGTTGGAATGGATGACTATGTGCCCAAACCGTTTAAAGCAGGGCTGCTTAAAGAGAAGTTAGATAAGGCAATTGGGTTACGTGTTTCCAACACGACGCCTGCTGAACCACACCAAGAGAACACTACTCTCGATACTACTCATAAACTACCTGCGAGTTCAGAGCAACCAGAAGCAACGGTAACGCCTATTCGCTCCGAACGTATCTTGCTTGTCGAAGATAATAGAGTGAACCAGAAAGTGGCTTCTCTATTGCTATCTAAAGCAGGCTATCAATTCGAAGTCGCAGAAAACGGACAAATTGCAGTCGAAATGTTCCAAAAAGATGGAAAGTTTGATGTTATTTTGATGGATTGCATGATGCCCATAATGGATGGGTTCGAAGCTTCTAGGCAAATTAGAGCTTATGAAGCGAGTAAAGGATTAGCTAAGACGCCCATTATCGCATTAACCGCAAGCGTCGTAGATGATGACATTCAGCGCTGCTTTGATTCAGGAATGGATGCCTACGTACCAAAGCCTGTGCGCAAAGAAAAACTGTTGTATCAAATTGAACAAGCAATGTAGGTGGATTCTATGAGTAGAAATCATTCTCGCGTTGCTTTTCCTTTGCGTTACATAAAACGCTATCTGTTTATTCTGATTGTTCTTCTTTCATTAAATTGCCAAGCTCTCGCTGCAGAGAGCTACGCCGTTTTCTCATTTAATGACGAATTCTCTCCGCTCACTGTCAATAAAGCGCGAAAATTGTACAGAGGGAAGACGCAACTTTTACAAGGCCAGCGAATTGAACTCTCTGACTGGCCTGCGACATCAACAGAAAGAGCTGAGTTCTATCGTTATCTTCTCAACAAAAATTTAGCGCAAATGAACGCGCATTGGGCAAGCTTGTCTTTTTCAGGTAAAGCTAGACCGCCAAAAGTGATTGCACGCTCCAGCATTGATGACCTCATAGCATGGATGCAAGAGAAGCCGAATAGAATTGGTTATGCCCCAACATCGAGCGTCCCTAGTAATGCTCATGTTTTATGTGTGGTTAGCTCGGAGAATTGATATGAAAAAATATTTAACCATGTTATCGCTGAGTATCGCGACCTTTCCGAGCTCAGCCACGATTGAACTAACAGAACAACTTTCTTTAAGTGGTTTTGGCTCTACGTCGTGGGCAAAATCCGATAACCCAACTACGGTACTAGTTAACCGCTTTATTGGCGATGAATCTTGTTTCGATTGCGATACCACTTTCGGCATGCAGCTCGATTATTTTCACAAGGCATTTCGGGCATCCGCACAAGTCGTAAAGCGCCCGCAAGACCATTGGAGCTCGCCTCAGCTCGAGTGGGCGTATTTGGCTTATACCTATCAAAACATAGAAATACGAGGAGGACGCTTAAGACTGCCACTGTTTTTGATGTCTGAGTACAACTATGTCGGCCACGCTTTTACCCAAGCCCGCCCACCGAATGAGGTATATGACAGCATTCTAGGTATCACGGCTTATAACGGCCTATCTGCACGCTGGATTCATGACCTCAATGAGCAAGTCGTACTTACCGCCATGCCGTTTGTCGGGTTTAAAGACAATAGTGACGTAACCATCAATGAACGTACTGAATTGGAAATTGAGTCAAACAACACTGCAGGGATGAACTTAACGCTAAGCGGAGAGAGTTATCGTTGGAACTTTTCCTACCTCCACGGCGATTATGATCAAACAACGACGCTCTCTAACATTGAGCAATCCACTCCCGGTGGCGGAACCACAATCATTGACCGTCTAGTTGAAACAGAAAAAAACAACACGATCGATCTGTTTTCTCTAGGGTTAAGATACGAGCTCGATAACATTGTGATTATGGCAGAAGGACAGACCAGCAATCTTTCCTCATCTTGGTACGCGACAACAAGTTACAATGTAAACAAGTTGACTCCTTATATTGTTTACGGTCAGCAGTTTAATAGTCGGGATAAAAAAAGTGGAGACAGTTTCTTACTCGGATTGAGATACGACCTAGATTACAACGTTTCCCTAAACGCAGAATGGCAAAGGTTCAACACCTACAATAATAGCTCTGGCGCGTTTTCATCAGCCCCAAAGGATGACAGTGCGAGCCTTTATACGCTAATGCTCAACTTCGTTTTTTAATGTTTCTTACAGTACCAATTTCCACAACACTGGGGGCTGTTGTATTAAGAAGGCTTTTTGCAACACGTAACTAAACGCTAAATGACTGGAAGGGATAGAATCGATCAGATAGGTAAGTGGCAATCCAAACAGAGACAAAGGTTACTCTATTTCGGTTTGTTTTGATTGCCTTTTAACCGCTTTTCTTTGCGTCGCAGCGCCCGGAAAAACTTTGACTCTTCGTGGTACCAACCAAGCACACTAATTGGAAAACCCACGAGCATCATAATAAAAACATCCGCAGGGAGTTGTTCCCAAATGTCGCTTAAAGAACGCAGCTCTCCAAAAATGAACAAACCGATGACTTTACCAAGCAGTAATGCACAACAAATCATAAAGAAGGACTTTAATATATAGTGCCATTTGCCTTTTTTACGCTCTTCTCTCCAATAGGCATATTTATATTGTCGGTCGTACATTCATCCCCCTAAAGTAAACTTGCCGTAAGTTTAAGTATCTCGATAGCGTAAAGTGCGTTGGCACCTCTTTAATCATAGTGCGTATCTAAAGTGAATGCTTGTCGTGGCAATAAGAAGGAGAGGTATTCTGTAGTAAGAGCTACATAATCTCTGAACGTTATATGTCTTGTGTAATTCGGATGATGCCTGATTTTGCTTATCGCTAGTGTTTTCTGAACACCCAAATCGGGCCGATGAGTAGAAACTGTAAATCCTCAAAAAACGACGGTTTTTTACCTTCAATCTTGTGACCGATAAATTGCAATATCCACAATACACCAAACAAGAGCATAGAAATATGCAGAACGGGCAACATCAATACCTCTAGAGACCAAATAAGGCCAATGCACGCTAATGTGTAGCCGATCATCATCATGAATACGCTCAGAGACAAACGAAAATAGAAAACCCAAGTGGGGATCACTGCTACCCAAACCCAATTAAGTTCGAAGCCTAATAATGAAATCTGGGGAATCGACCAAATAAGTCCAACCACAGAAAGGTAGATACCTGGAACTGCGATTGTGTGAATCTTTTGGTTAATAGGGTTTTGGTGACTCTCCCCGTATTCTTTTAGCCATTCAGATAATGCTCGCATATCATTCCCCTTTTCCACCTTCTTATTCTTATATAGCCCGAGGATGAAAAAGGTGCGAATTTTTCCGTAAAGGCTACGAGCAACGAGCGACAAAACAACAGAGGCCAGTGCGTTGCCGATTACTCACCAAGCAACGCTCGTTGTGCTTTCGGCAGCTTGGCAACGACAAGAGCATAAGAGCGTTCACACAAGTCTTGAATCAACCCATCCTCGACATCACCGTTAAAATAAACCGTTATCCAATGACGCTTATTTAAGTGATAACCCGGGATAATGTCCGTAAACTGCGACGTTAAGACTTCTCCATCTTCTGGTTTTACTTTTACGCTGACATACTCCCGACCGTTTCTCTCTGCAATGATGGCAAACATCTTGCCTTTGATTTTGTAAACAACCGCTTCAGGCCCAAATGGGAAATCGCTTTCTGCACACATGAAGGTACTTAAGTATTGTTCTAGTTCTTTGCTTTTCATATCCCCTACCTCCTTCTGCGTTCTCACTCAAATTGTGGCAATAGCAATTTTAACGCCTGGTTAACCTGCTCTTTTTCATTGCCTTCTAAACCATGTAATAACGATTGCTGAACGTCTACATGCTCCAAAATTAGCTTGTCAATTAAGGTTAAGCCTTGCCCTGTTAGTTCAACGGTGACGCTACGTCGGTCTTCTTTACTATGGGTTCTGGTAATAAACCCTTTCTTCTCTAGTTTATCTAAGCGATTAGTCATCGCACCCGAAGTGAGCATCATCGACTCTATTAACGCTGAAGGAGTAAGACAATATGGTGAACCAGCTCGACGCAGTGTCGCTAACACATCAAATTCACCCATTTTCAGATCGTACTTCTTATGTAGCTCAGCGACCCTAGATTCCATGTGTTTTGCAATTCGCATTAGTCGACCCATTATTGCCATCGGTTCAGTGTCGAGGTCTGGCTTCTCCCTAGCCCACTGCTCTACCACTCTATCAATTGCATCCATTATTTCTCTCCAAACATCATATATTTTTTATTTTAACATAAAGATACTTTACAAAAAGCCACCTTGCCGATATCGTTACATTTAATTATCTCTATATAAAGATATTTAACATGAACATTTTACTTGCGATGATTCCTGCCTTTTTTTGGGGGACGACTTACGCTGTTACTCAGTTTACTCTACCGGACTGGCCTCCCGTTTTACTTGGCGCTCTAAGGGCACTGCCTGCGGGTCTTTTGTTGCTGGCAATAAAGCCCTCGTTTCCGAAAAGAAGTGAGTGGAAGGTGCTGCTTGTTTTAGGAACCATCAACATCGCTTGCTTCTTTGGTCTCATTTTTGTCATGGCGTTGACGCTTCCTTCTGCCATCTCTGGTGTTGGTATGGTTTCGGTCCCCGTTTTTGCGATGCTGTTTGGTTGGGCGGTCTACAAACGTCAGCCTAGTGGCATTCAAGCGATAAGCGGCGCAACTTTGATTGCTTTAGCTTGGTTCTTATTTGATCCTAGCTCTATTTCTCTCGAACCCGTGGGCTTACTTGCGATGATCTCCGCCATTATGTGCATCGTGATAGGAAGTAGCGTAACAAAGTCACTAGGTACAAAAATGCACTGGTGGACAGTGCTAACATGGCAGCTCATTTTGGGTGGCGTGATTATGTCTATCGCAACAAGTGTGCTGGCGATAAACAATCCAGAGCCATATGTTACGGTCGTTCAGGACGTATCCATGACGAATATTCTAGGGTTACTGTGGGTAATTATTCTGAACACCGCATTAGGGTATGGCATGTATGTATGGTTATTACAGCGGATGTCGGTCGTAGATTTTACCTTTGGTGGTATTGCAAACCCAGTCGCAGGCATTGTTTCGGGCCTACTGCTATTGGGGGAAACGTTCACTCCTCTGCAATACAGCTTAATGCTGGGAATGATCGTAATGTCATTACTACCTCAGCTCATTACGTCAATCAAAACGAAAAGAGCCGCACTCTCCTCCTAAGTAACGTTAATTCCTAACACTCTAGGAGTAATGAGAGTGTTAGGAATCCTCAAGTGTGACCCCATCAGCAGAAATCAGCGCTAACCTAGGCAACTGACACCTTTAAAACGGTACGTTTTGACGTTATGGCTGTTAAGCGCTTGCAAGATTAGTCAGGGGCTCTGGTTTAGCGTAAACATAACCTTGAATAAGGTAAATCGCATGCTGAGCCAGGTATTCGACTTGAGCCTGGCTCTCTACACCTTCTGCAATCATCTCACATTCCGCTTTGTTCGCTGCAGACACAATTGAGTCCAGCACTTTCAATTTTTGGTCGTCAGATCCTATTGGATCAATGAACATCTTATCCACTTTTACACACCGGATGCCCAAATCTTGTAGGTAAGAAAAGCCACCATATCCGGTACCAAAATCGTCAATTTTGAACTTGTAGCCTTTATTCGTTAAATACAAAATCTCTTTTTTCGCGGCCTCAGTGTCTTTTACTGGTATTCTCTCGGTCAATTCAAAATGAATTCTATTAGAGATTGGCCAATTTAACTCCGACAGCAACTTCGTTAATACACCTGACTCTAAATGGGAGGAAACAATATTGATGCTGACCCACGTATGCTCGGGTAAGTCACTTAAGTCTTGTATGATTTTACGAATAAGCTGATTGGTCATCGAGATAATCAGGCCACTTTCTTCTGCAGCACCAATAAACATATTTGGTGGCACCATTCCATCACGCCGCGACCATCGAATCAGAGCTTCGTATCCTACTGTCTTACCATCGCGACTATCGACAATCGCCTGGTAGTAAGGAATAAATTCTGCATTACTAATCCCATTTTCAATTAGACCAGTAATGGATTTTCTCAAGCTTTTACCAGATATGTATGCAAAGGCAGTCGCAAGACCAGCAAGCACACTTACAAGACCGCCCCACAAAAATACTCTTTCCTGAGCATAATTTTTAAGTTTTTCACCGCTGTATATCTTGATGAGCATGTTGGCTTGAGACTCTCCTGAAAAGAAAAACTCTTTTGAGAGTGCGCTTTCTTCTCCTGCAATATTCGCTTTGCCACGGCTTATCGTTAAATCACCAAATATTGGTTCATCATACTTAAACTCTACAAATAGGCAGTCTTTGCAAGGCGTTTTTATTACCTCGTTAACCCAACTGTTATCAAGCACCCAGAAAACTTCAACGTGTTCATTATCATAAATGACCATCCACTCTATTTGGTCATTCTGTTGCGGCAAAATAAGTGATGCGAAAAAGTTCTCATCCATCTGAAATCGTTCACTACTAGATGGGCGAGACACTTCACTACCAACCGTGGAACACGTTTTTCCGCCTTCTGTGGTCATCGCAATAAAACGAATGTAACGGTTATAAAAACGTGGGTCGCGTAAAGTTCTTACATCACTATCACTACAAGTAAAATCTAACTGAGCAATCTGCTTCACTATTGCTCCGTCCAAATAGGCAGACCTTTGATTTAAATAATCTACGTAAGCATCTATTTTCGACGCTTTTACCGAGTTGACGTAAAAGTTGGTTATCGAATGAAAGGCCACTACAAATATGGCGATGGGAACTAAGCCGAGTAAAGTGGCATACCTTGTATTCTTTGTTATCAAAGTTCGTCCTGCTAATCTGACAAGCAACCTAAGTGGGATATGAATACTATCTCATTTTTATAGTCCAAAAAGTGAGGAATGACGCTCAATAAAATTATAGACTCAAGTGGCTTTCAGATGTCGGGATTTAGAATGCGAGCACCAAACCACATTCGAGGAGAACAAAGTAGCGACTAAGTGGAAAGTAAGAACGAGCCCAATTGTTAAGTCATCCGTAATAAAAGTGACGACTTGGAGCTTGAGCAATACTTTTTAGATAGGCAGCAGATACGCTAAAAAACAAAAAGGAAACGATTGATGCCAACCGCTTCCTTGATTTGTTATTGCTATTTAAAAGCGCGTGAATTACGCCACTTCAAGAATCACTTTTTCCAACTTATCTAAGCCTTCGTTCAGTACGTCAGATTCGATGGTCAGTGGAGGCAACAGACGAATCACGTTCGCTTTTACCCCACAAGAAAGCAGGATAAGACCATTTTCTTGCGCTTTAGAAATCACCGATTTGGTCATCTCTTGTAGCGGCTTACCTGATTCTGGGTCAGTAAATTCAATCGCCATCATCGCACCCGTAGTACGGATTTCACCAATAGCAGGCACAGATTGTTGCAGTTTGGTCATACGTGCATTGACCACTTCACCGATGCCCATCGCTTTAGCACACAAATCTTCTTCTTCGATGATTTTCAGCACTTCAAGACCAGCAACACAACCGAGTGGCGAGCCTGCATAAGTACCACCTAAACCACCAGGCAGTGCGGAGTCCATTACATCCGCTTTACCAACAACAGCTGAGATTGGGAAACCACCAGCAATGCCTTTCGCCATTGTCATTAGATCGGGTTCAATGCCTAGGTACTCCGTCGCAAACATTTTACCGGTACGGGCAAAACCCGTTTGGATCTCATCCGCAATCAGCATGATACCGTGCTTGTCACACAGCTGACGCAAGCCTTGTGCAAACGCTTCAGGTGCTTTGTAGAAGCCGCCCTCACCTTGTACTGGCTCGAAGATGATCGCCGCAACACGTGATGGTTCAATATCACAAGCAAATAGATCGTCGATCGCTTGTAAGCTTTGCTCAACGCTGATGCCGTGAAACGCATTTGGGTAAGGCGCGTGGTAGATTTCGTTCGGGAAAGGACCAAAGCCCGCTTTGTACGGCGCAACTTTACCAGTTAACCCCATAGTCATGTTTGTGCGACCGTGAAAGCCGCCTTTAAACGCTATCACGCCGCTACGACCTGTATGAGCACGTGCCACTTTTACGGCATTTTCGACCGCCTCGGCGCCAGTAGTAAGAAAGATCGCTTTCTTCTTAGTCTCACCTGGTGCAAGTTCTGTCAGCTTTTCAGCCAGCTCAACGAATGACGCGTACGGCGTAACCATCGCACAGGTGTGCGAGAAGTTGTCCAACTGAGCTTTTACCGCTTCACTGATACGTTTGTGAGAATGCCCGGTGTTAGTTACCGCGATGCCCGCTGCAAAGTCTATGTATTTGTTGCCTTCGATATCCCATACGTAAGCGTTTTCTGCTTTCTCGACGTAAAGTGGGTACAGTGCGCCCATGCCTTGAGCGATAACTTGGCTTCTTCTTTCGTGCAGTTGTTGGTTTGTCATTGTTTTGTCCTTAATTAGTTGCCGCCAAAGCAGAGATATTTCACGTCCATGTATTCATCGATACCTTGTTTTGCACCTTCACGTCCGATACCGGACTGCTTAACACCACCGAAAGGAGCCACTTCAGTAGAGATCATACCTTCGTTAATGCCGACCATGCCGTATTCGAGCGCTTCTGCGATTTTCCAAACACGGTGAATGTTTTGGCTGTAGAAGTACGACGCAAGGCCGTAGATGGTGTCGTTCGCCATTTCGATCAGCTGTTCGTCGCTGTCAAAACGAATCACTGGCGCGACAGGGCCAAAGATTTCCTCAGAGACAATCTTCATGTCGTGAGTAACGTCTTTGAGAACCACTGGCTGCATAAATAGACCATCGAGCTTTTTAAGTTCTGAAACCGGCTTCGCACCTTGCTCGATAGCACCATCGATCAACGCTTGAATGCCTTGCTTCGCTGACTCGCTGATCACTGGACCAATGTTGACCCCCTCTTCCAATCCGTTACCAACTTTGAGCTGCTGAACCGCAGCGTCGAACTTAGCAACAAACTCGTCATACACTTTGCTATGTACGTAGAAACGATTCGCACACACACACGTTTGACCTGCGTTACGGAATTTCGACGCCATCGCACCCGCCACGGCTGCATCAATGTCGGCATCATCAAATACGATAAACGGCGCGTTGCCACCGAGCTCCATTGAGGTACGTTTAATGTCCGCCGCGCTTTGCTGCATCAGCACACTACCAACTTGGGTAGAGCCAGTGAAAGACAACTTGCGAATCAACGGATGCGAAGTGAAAATAGCGCCTACCTGACGTGAATTTTCACCGAGAACCACTTGCAGCACATCGCGTGGGATACCCGCTTGATAGGCAAGCTCTGCGACCGCAAACGCAGACAGCGGCGTAGATTCAGATGGCTTCACCACAAAGCTACAGCCTGCCGCTAAAGCTGGCGCTGCTTTGCGCGTGATCATCGCGATTGGGAAGTTCCAAGGCGTAATCGCACAGGCAACTCCAATTGGCTGTTTGATGGTCACCAAACGCTTGTCTGCACTTGGCGCAGGAATCGTCTCACCGTAGGTACGTTTCGCTTCTTCAGCAAACCATTCGATAAAGCTCGCGCCGTAAAGCACTTCACCTTGAGCTTCAACCAGCGGCTTACCTTGCTCTAACGTCATTAAGCGGCCAAGGTCGGCTTTGTTTTCTAACAGAAGTTGGAACCAACGATTGAGCATGCCAGCGCGCGTTTTTGCTGGCAGTGCCGCCCATTCTTTCTGCGCCACACTGGCGCGTTCAATGCCATTTAAAATGTCGTTTTCGGTTGAGACTGGTGCGTACCCGAGGAGTTCTCCGGTCGCCGGATTAGTCACTGCAATGCCCTGTTGTGGATTCGCTACCATAAACGAAACAAGGCTTTGGTTGTGTATCTGTTGCATGGTCATTCCTTTTGACAACTCATCATCGCCGCAGATTCTACGGCGAGCTAATGTTTAAGCGGGAATCTGCTGCGTAATGCAGTGAATGTTCCCTCCGCCAAGTAAAACCTCTCTCGACGGTATCGCGATGATTTGGTACTCCGGCATCGTGTTTTGCAAAATACCTATGGCAATGGCGTCGGTTTCTTCATCCAACATTGGCAAGAACACATGCCCGTTGACGATAAGAAAGTTGGCATAGGAGGCACTTAGGCGTTCGCCAGCTTGTCGACTCATTCCTGAACTGGCGTCGATACCATTGGCTTCTCGCTCGCTGTAATGCAGCGGCCCCGGTAATGGCAAACGG
Organism: Vibrio sp. Vb1755; assembly: GCF_033338635.1. Lineage (NCBI taxonomy): Bacteria > Pseudomonadati > Pseudomonadota > Gammaproteobacteria > Vibrionales > Vibrionaceae > Vibrio > Vibrio sp. Vb1755. The sequence goes on from NZ_JAWOTA010000012.1 coordinate 41,050, forward strand.
ACAATTTCAATCTCGCGCCCTCTCGCATCGTGCTGAGATTTCAGTACTTGTTCCGCTTGACGAGATAACGCGTATTGCGGATCGCTTGGGTCATCGGTCCAACTTAGTACCACTTTACCCGGGGCGATAACGTGCATCAGGTTGTCGATATGGCCGTCTGTTTCGTCATTGAATAAACCATTTGGCAACCAAATGACTTTTTCGATACCGAGGTACGCCTTTAACTGCTCTTCGATTTGCGCTTTGCTCAACTGCGGATTACGTCCTGGGCTGAGTAAGCACTCCTCTGTGGTGTAAAGGGTGCCTTCACCATCGGTGTGAATCGCCCCACCTTCAAGTACAAACGGTGCGCGGTAATAATCAATACCGATGATGTCGCACACCGAGCCAGCGACAAGATCGTCCTGCTGCCAGTTGTCGTAAAGCCCGTTGTATTCGCCGCCCCACGCGTTGAATTGCCAACTAATCCCACGGCGCTCGCCCGCTCGGTTAACAAGCACGGTCGGCCCGATGTCTCGCATCCACGCATCGTTAAATGGGATTTCCACCAAACGTACATCTGAGTGAAGCATTTGACGCGCTCGGTCAAAGTTGTGCGAGCACACCGCCACACACACTTTGGTCACTTCCGCGATTAAGTTCGCGATTCTGGCGAAGGTTTCTTGCGCGGGTAATGCGTCATCACGCCAATTGTCTTTCCTTTCTGGCCACGCTAGCCAAACTTCACTAACCGGCTGAAACTCAGCCGGAAAATAGAAGCCATCTTGCGCTGGTGTTGTCGATAACTTCATACTAGCGCCTCTTTAAACAGCTAGCTTGCCAACGCTGGTGTAAAGGTCTGGACGACGGTCGCGGAACAAGCCCCACGCATGACGCGCTTTCGCTGTCGCAGCGAGATCGATTTCTGCGTAAATGATGGTTTCACCTTCACGTGGTGCTTCGGCAATTTTTGCACCAGTGTGGTCAGTGATAAAAGAAGAGCCGTAGAACGTGGTCTCAATACCATCATCGACCTCAGTACCCACTCGGTTTGACGCGATGACTGGAACGAGGTTTGCTGCCGAGTGACCTTGCATCGTACGTTGCCAGTGATCACGTGAATCCAGTGTTGGATCTTGAGGCTCAGAACCGATTGCCGTTGGGTAAAAAATCGCTTCCGCGCCGTGCAGAGCCAAGCTGCGAGCAAGCTCTGGAAACCATTGGTCCCAGCAAATGCCAGCACCGAACTTACCGAACTTGGTTTGCCACACTTTGAAACCGGTATCGCCAGGGCTAAAGTAGTACTTTTCACTGTAGCCCGGACCGTCAGGAATGTGTGACTTGCGGTAGTTATCTAGTACCGTGCCATCGGCATCTATCATTACTAGCGAGTTAAAAAACGTGTTGCCCGCTTTTTCAAAGTAGCTAACAGGAATAACCACGCCGAGTTCTTTCGCCAGAGCGCTCATCTCTTTAATGAGACGACAATTCTCCGTTTCTTCCGCAAGCTCGAAATACTTTGCTTCTTGTTTTTTGCAGAAGTAAGGCGCAGCGAACAGCTCTTGCGGAAGAATCACGTTCGCACCGTTTTGTGCTGCTTCACGAATCGCCTTTTTTGCTTTGGCTAAGTTATCTTCCAGATCCCAGCTTTTCGTCAGTTGAAGGGCTGCAAATTTCACTACTTTGCTCATTTGATATTCCTTATCTCTTAAATCGCCAGTTTGTCACGTAGGTTATAGTAAGCCGCGCCCATTGCCGTAAACGGAATTTGGAAGTGGCGGCCACCCGGGAAGGAGTAATGTTTCAGTGCAGCAAACGCGTCGAAACGTTCTGCGTGTCCGGTCAGAGCTTCGGCCAGCAACTTACCTGCTAGGTGAGTACACGTTACACCGTGACCGCTGTAGCCTTGGAGGTAGTAAATGTTGTCTGCAAACGAGCCAAATTGCGGCATGCGTGAGTAAGTCAGCAAGAAGTTACCCGTCCAGGTGTAATCAATCTTGATGCCTTTCAATTGTGGGAAGACTTTTTCCATCTTCGGACGGATCAGTGCTTCGATGTTTTCTGGGTCACGTGCGCCGTAAACCACGCCGCCTCCGAACAACAAACGCTTGTCGGCAGTTAAGCGGAAGTAGTCAAGTAAGTAATTACAGTCTTCAACGCAGTAGTCGCTAGTCAGCACTTGTTTTAGCTGCTCATCACTCAAAGGTTGAGTCGCCACCACTTGCGTGCCACACGGAATCGCTTTGTTGCTGATGTTTGGTGCCAAACCACCAAGGTAGGCGTTACCTGCCAGTACCACGTACTTGCTCTTCACGCTGCCTTTCGCCGTTTTCACTACTGGGTTAATACCTTTATCAATCGACACGACCGCCGACTGCTCAAAGATTTGACCACCTAGAGACGTAAACGCAGCAGCTTCACCCAATGCCAGTTTAAGCGGGTGAATGTGACCACCGCGCATATCCAGTAAGCCGCCAGTGTATACTTTAGTGCCTACCGCTTGTTCTACCTCTCCTGCGTCAAGCAGAGTCAGTTGGTCGTTGCCGTAACGCTCCCAGTTCTTCTTATGTTCTTCTAGCCCTTTGAGTTGTTTACTGTTCAGTGCCGTGAACAAGCCGCCTTGCTTGTAATCACAGTTGATGTCGTATTTGTCGATCAGGCCACGGATGATATCGCCGCCTTCAAAAATCATATCGCACAGAGCTTTGGCTTGGTTTTGGTCGTAACGGCTTTCAATCACGTCAACATCTCGGCTGTAGCTGTTAACGATTTGGCCACCGTTACGACCAGTTGCTCCAAAGCCCACTTTTGCGCTTTCTAGCACAACGACTTTAAAACCTTTTTCTGCAAGGTGTAGTGCAGAAGAAAGACCAGAAAATCCCGCACCGACGACACACACATCGCACTCGATGTCGTTTTGCAACTGTGGGTATTCCGGCATGTTTGGCACAGAGTGCGCGTAGAACGAATCCGTATGCTTGTTCATAGAACTATTCCTTTATTTATCGTAATCGTCAGCAGGCTTAAGGATGGAGGCGAATCCAAGTGGTTTTGGTTTCGGTGAATTTTTCAATCGCGTGGAGAGACTTGTCTCGACCATTTCCACTCATTTTGAATCCACCAAATGGGACCGTCATGTCACCTTCGTTATAGTTGTTGACCCAAACCGAGCCGGCTTGCAGTCGTTTTGCTACGCGATGAACGCGGTTGATATTGCTACTCCAAAGTGCAGCACCTAAGCCGTACTTCGAATCGTTAGCGATCTCAATTGCTTGCGCTTCGTCTTTGAATGGAATGACACACAGCACCGGACCAAAAATTTCCTCTTGAGCGACACGCATCTTGTTGTCGACGTTGTCTAAAATGGTAGGGGAAACAAATGCACCTTGCCCATCGACATCGCCGCCACAACGTACGTTTGCACCTTCTGATTCACCTAACGAGATGTATTCCAACACTTTTGATTTATGATCTTGGTCGATGAGCGCTCCCATGGATGAACTTGGGTCCATTGGGTCTTTTGGCGTGAACGCTTTCGACGCTTGAATAACTTTTTCTAAGAACTGATCTTTGATGCTTTCGTGAACAAGCAGGCGGGTTGCCGCGACGCACACCTCACCTTGGTTGTAGAAACACCCTGCGGCGGTTTCTGCTGCTGCGCGGTCTAAATCATCACAATCTTCAAACACGATGTTCGCGTTCTTGCCGCCCGCTTCTGCAAACACGCGCTTTAGGTTGCTCTCACCCGATCTGACCATCAGTTGGCCTGCAATGCGCGTCGAGCCTGTGAAGGCGATGCAGTCTACGTCTTGGTGTTTCGCCAGCGCGTCGCCAGCTTCATGACCAAAACCCGTAACGACTTGGAAAACGCCTGTTGGTAAGCCCGCTTGAGAAGCAAGTTGACCTAGAAATATCGCGGTGAGAGAAGATTTTTCTGACGGTTTTAGAATCACGCTGTTACCAGCGGCTAAAGCAGGACCAAGCTTCCAGCACGCAAGCCAAAGGGGGAAGTTCCACGGTACAACCGCAGCAACCACACCAATTGGTTGATGAGAAATAAAAGCGTGTACATCTTTTTCGGTTGGGGCAACTTCGCCGTATACTTTGTCGATTGCTTCTGCGTACCAGCGTAATGCACTCGCCGCACCAGGGATATCGGTAGAGAAGCTGTGAGAGATAGGCTTACCGGTATCAAGCGTTTCTAGCAGAGCCAATTCTTCTTGGTTTTGATCAATCAAGTCAGCAAACTGTTTAAGCACTGCTTTGCGATGAGCTGGGCTGCTCTCGCTCCACTGACCGGATTGAAATGCTTGGCGAGCGTATGAAACCGCGAGATCAACATCTTCATTTTGGCAACGGGCGATTTCGGTGAATATCTCATCTGTTGCTGGGTTAACTACCGGGATGGTTTGCCCTGTTAAAGCGGCACTGTATTCACCGTTAATGTACGCCCTGTTTTCGATGTTTAGATTGTTTTTTAGTTCAATCCATTGCTCTTGGGTTTTCATACGCTCTCCTTGTGATCACACAAGGCAAGCCCCCACTAAAATGTGGTTGGCGTATGCGCACTTATCATTCGACAAGCCTTGTCTGTGTGATTTTTAAATCGATGGGGCTTCGTCGTATCAATAATGTACGACTCGCCCGCTGTTATGACATGAGATTGCCCTTTATATTCCAGAGTGATTTCGCCCTCTAATACGGTGCCAATCTCTTCGCCTTCGTGTTTGATTTCTGCCGCACCAGTGGTTCCATAAGGTGCGTATTCCTCGATCAAGAATCCGATGACTTGATCTTTGTCGCCATTCGTTACCAGTTTCATGGACACCGTCTCGCTTCCGATTTCCACAAGATCTGACGGCTTGATGACTACTTTCACTTCATCGTTCGAAGGTTGTTCAAAAGTGAAAAACTCTGATAACGATAAAGAAAATACATTAACGATTTTTTGTAGTGAGCTGACCGACGGGCTCACTTTGCCATTTTCAATGGATGAGATTGCACTGTGGGTAATACCAGCGCGCTCGGCTAGTTCCCTTTGTGACAATCCATGTTTTTTTCGTAACTGAACAATATTTTTACCAATCTCTTGATTGTCCATTCATACAGCTCCAAACGTTTAACGAGAGGTAGCCATCATAAATTCATTGAACAAAATTTGAGAGAAATGATTGGTTTTTGCTTCCCATTCTGGGTGCCACTGCACGCCAACGAAAAATTTTTGATTAGGAAGACTAAATGCTTCTACCAAGCCATCCGGGGCTTTAGCTTCTACTTGTAATAGAGGAGCAAGCTGATCGACGCCTTGGTTGTGTAGTGTGTTCACTTCAAAGAAGGTGGTGTTTTCCCAATGATTTTGCACCAGCCATTGTTCAAATAAGCTCTGTTTTTGAACTAGCACAGCGTGTGCTGGCGCGTATTTTTGTTCGAAATCTTCAACAGGCGCTTCACGATGGTCATTGAAGCCGGAGTCATGAACGGCTGGGTTTAACGAGCCACCGAGTGCGACATTCATCTCTTGAAAGCCGCGGCAAATACCAAGGCACGGAATGTTTTGGTCAACCGCATGACGAATTAACGTGAATGAGAGCTCATCACGAGCTTCATCTTTGTAGCTCTCTTCGTGCGTTGCATTGTATCGATGTGGCGCAACGTTAGAGTGGCTGCCAGGAAAAAGAAAACCATCACATATGTCTAGGATGGTGGTTACGTCATCGCCCGACATGTCGGGAGCCAACATAATCGGTAGTCCTCCAAAATCCTTTATGGCGCGAAGGTAAAAGTCGTTGACCGCTTGTATCTGATAGCCACCCAACTCTTTAGCGCAGCTAACCACACCAATGATGGGTTTGTGTGTATCTGCCATGATATGTCCGTGTTCAATTTATTTAACACAAACCCTACAAACCATGTACAAAATTATCAACACAGATGACCATTATTATCGTCACAACGTGATCTGACGCACTTTTTAGGCTTCAAAACTGAATATTTATGCTCATTATATTGAACAAAACAAAACCAACTGTTACAAAATAGTTAACAGAAAGACATAAAAACCAGCCGTTAAACATCAAAAGCACAGTGTAAGTGCATGTTTAAATTAAAAATAACCTGAAAAACAAACAACTCGTTCAGAGTGCTGTAATTTATTTGTTAATTTGGTTATTTCTAATTTCTACTCGTCAGGCTATTTGGAGAAGAAAATGGAATCGTATCTACAGGAAGTACAAAATTTTAAACAAAAATGGCCCGATATTGAATTTATCGATCTCATCTTTACCGATATAAATGCCACCCCAAGAGGAAAACGCATCCCGATAGATGCTCTAGAAAAACTGAATAAAGGTGTTGCCCTCCCCCTTTCGACCATCACCCTAGATACCAAAGGTAACGTCGTTGAAACGGCCGGGTTGGGAGAAGATCTCGGAGAACCAGATAATCTCTGCTATCCAATCAGCGGCACCTTAATGCCGACGGCAAAAGAACAAGTTGGTCAGCTACTGCTTAGTATGATGGATGAAACCGGGCAGCACCCTAACCCACTGTTCATCCGAAACATTCTCGCTTCTATATTGCAAACACTGCATGCTAAAGACCAATATCCTTGTGTCGCGCTCGAGCTGGAGTTCTATTTAATAGACAAAACCCGCGGCGAAAATGGCGAACCATTAACGGCAATTAACCCCACGAAAAAAACTCGAGAAAAAGATACCGAGGTTTACGACCTTGATGGACTAGATGACTACGCTGATTTCTTGGCCGACCTTAATCGAATTGCATTAGAACAAGGTTTAAACACTTCCGGAGCCCTATCTGAATCGGCACCAGGGCAGTTCGAAATCAACTTCAACCATTCTAAAGATGTACTTCGAGCATGTGATGAAATCATCATCGCAAAACGCTTGATTCGCCAGGTCGCTCATCAGCACGGATTTGACGCCACATTTATGGCGAAACCTTTTAGTGAGCAAGCGGGTAATGGCATGCACATTCATCTCAGCTTGGTTGATACAGATGGTAACAACCACTTTAGCCAATCAGACGGTCAAGCGAGCGCCTTCTTCTATCAAACCATGGCAGCGATGCTGTCACAAACATCCGATGCCATGGCTCTAATCTGTCCTAACGTTAACTCTTACCGTCGCTTTGTTCCTGGCGCTTACGTCCCAACCAAAGCCGATTGGGGAGAAAACCACCGCGGTGTTGCGTTGCGTGTGCCTATCAGCGATAGCAAAAATCGCCGTATAGAGCATCGTATAGCAGGCGCTGACGTTAACCCATACATTCTCGCTGCAGTAGTACTTTCCGCAGTATTAGCGAGTGAAAGCTACACCAAAGATCAATGTCCACCGACTCTCAGTGATGATGCAATTGAGTTACCTCTGCGTATGTCAGAAGCTCTAGAGCGACTGGAGCACAGTGAGCTGGCTCAATACATCTCAAGAGACTTTATCGATTTGTATCTAGCTTGCAAACAGAGTGAACTCGCAGAATTTGAGCGAGCGATTACTCCATTGGAAATCGACTGGATGTTGCACTCGGCATAAACAAAGGAAATGAACTTTATGACTACGCAGACCAAGGCGCTGGATGCGCCTCTTAAAATCAACTCTCAACACATTATTGTTTCTTTAATCTCGGTTGCGACGTTTGTCTTTTTTACCACAATCGGTTTGAACCATGAGGAAGGCGAAGCCTACGGATGGATGAGCCTTTTACCAACGGCGTTGGTATTGGTCTTTGCGCTGACAACACACCGAACTGTGGAAGCCCTCTTTAGCGGCGCTATTGCCGGTGTTCTTCTGCTTAACCCAACTGAAGCGGTAGAACAGATTGTTGATATTTCCATGAGTGTAATGATGGATGAAACTATTGCCTGGATCATCCTCGTTTGTGGTTTGATGGGCGGCCTAATTGCTATTTTGGAGAAAGGCGGCAGTATCTTAAGCTTCTCCGACATGTTGGTCACGAAAGTAAAAAGCCGTAAGCAATCGATGCTGATGACCTTTGCGTTAGGTATTCTGATCTTTATCGACGATTATTTGAATGCGATTGCAATTTCTTCCTCAATGAAAAAAGTTACGGACGGTTACCAAATCTCGCGTGAAAAACTCTCATATCTTGTGGATTCAACCGCCGCGCCTATCTGTATCCTCGTACCGATTTCCACTTGGGCAATTTTCTTCAGTTCGTTGCTAGAAGCAAACGGAGTAGCAGAAGCGGGAGATGGTATCAAAGCATACATTGAAGCTATTCCATACATGGCTTACGGCTGGGTAACGCTGGTGATTGTTTTGCTGGTTGCAATGGAAAAGATCCCAGATCTAGGTGCGATGAAAAAGGCAGAAAAGCGTGCGAAGAATGGTCAAGTTCGTCCAGACGGTGCAACAGATGTCGACTTTGGTCCCGATGTATCTGCACATACCAACCCAACCATGGGCCTTGTCAACTTCTTGTTGCCGATGATCGTACTCGTTGCCGCAAGTTGGTACTTTGGTATCGATCTACTTGCTGGTGTTTTCGTCGCGCTAATCTTTACTATTAGCTTTTACGGCGCACAAAAACTGATCTCGATGAACGACATGTTCGAAGCTGTTTATGATGGCATTAAGGTTATGCTACTGCCGCTTGCGACCGTTATTGGTGGTTTCATGTTGAAATCGGTCAACGACTCATTGGGCGTCACACAATATGTCATTGAGACCGTCAGCCCTTACCTGTCAGCGTCTTACTTCCCGGCGATTATCTTTATGATTACGGGCGCGTTGGTATTTGCAACGGCATCGTCTTGGGGAACGTTTGCAGTAGCGATGCCAATTGTTCTACCTTTGGGCGAACAGCTTGGTGTGCCTCTACACTTAACCGTTGCAGCGCTGCTTTCAGCATCAGCGGCAGGGAGCCACTCTTGTTTCTTTAGTGACTCAACCGTGTTATCTGCACAAGGCTCAGGCTGTACAGCAATGCAACACGCAACCACACAGTTTCCTTATGCGTTGATTGGTATTGTTGCAACCGCGATTTTCTTCTTCATTATCGGTTAGCCCCTTTATCTAATTGCAAAGCCCTGCTCAAAAATAGCGGGGTTTTGTTCTATCAAGTCAAATGATCCTCTTAAAACTACTTTACGCCGTTCAGTATAAAAATACTCAAAGACATACAGCTGCACTCAATAAGGGTTTGGTAAACCTAATATTTTTGGTTTACGCTTAGCGAAGCGTTTATTGTGCAGCAAGGCAGCTTTTGAGTAACTTAAATGCCGCCTTAATACAGTGTTAACGGTTGGAGAGACATGAAAAAGTTAGCCCATGAGATATGGATATTTGACGGAGATCCCGTCCAATTCTTAGGACTCCCATACACCACTCGTATGACTATTGTTAGGCTTTCTGATGGTGGCCTTTGGGTTCATAGTCCAATTCAGTTATCAAATTCGATTAAAGAGCAAATCAACAATCTAGGCCAAGTGAAATACTTAATCGCTCCTAATCATTTACACCACTTGTTCTTATCTGAATGGGTATTTGCCTATCCTAGCGCAGAAATTTATGGCACAGATGAAGTCATTAAGAAGTGCCGTGATATACACTTTCACGCTTCACTTAACCAAGGCGGTAATGCTTGGAACTCTGAGATTGAACAAGAACTATTTTCTGGCTCTCCATTAATGGAAGAGTGTGTGTTTTATCATCGACTTTCAAAGACCTTAATTGTTACTGACCTCGTCGAGAATTTTTCTGGCCAGGACTTTAACTACTGGCAGCGGTTTGTGGCTAAAGGGGCCGGTATTCTTGCTCCGAATGGAAAAATGCCTTTGGATTGGCGCCTAAGTTTTATGTTTAGCAAACAAGAGGCTCGAAAACACTTAAATAAATTGCTGTCTTGGAAACCTAATATATTGGTTATGGCTCACGGTGAAATCGTCCTTGATAATGCAGACGAGTTCTTACAGCGCTCTTTTAAGTGGCTAGTATGAGACAACATTGAAAACTCACACAACAGAATAGACAAGAAGCTATTTTAAAACATTAGGCCCTTTTAGCTTAGTCTTAGGGACCAATTTACAGCACTACACGTTATGTTTAACGATAAGCTCCCCTATTCCTCTTAATTGAGCATTATGCAGCAATTTAAAATTCCGTTAGAATTGCACTTCAAAAACTTCAATGCGAAGAATTCTGGACATTGATACGGACATAAGTTCAAGAGTTAACATAACGCAATAGCAATCTCTTACTAATTATTTTGCATCGAGACATTGGCATACTCCCGAAACAAACCCTTCTACTCTAAAGGTTTTGTTAATAACAGTTGCCATGCTTGTTAGTTATTCTCGTTGAACTCAGTATCTTGAAGTTGTTTGAATATATAAATTTAAAAAAAGAGACATAAGATGCACAAAAAACTCATCATTCTAAGCTTGCCTATTCTATTAGCTGCATGTGCGGCACCAAAGTATACGGTAGAAACAATCTCGAAAGAAAATCAGAGCAAGGAAATCACCATCGTAAAAGACAACGCCACGCGAGATGTTTTCTTAGATTCGATGCAAGACTGGTGTTTGGATACCGCCCATAAATGCACAGTCGTAAGCGACGGCACGCCTCCTGTTAGCTCTGAGCTAACACTTACTTACGTATCACGCTGGAGCTGGGATTTTAGAACATTTATCGCTGATGCTCAGATCAAAGCCTACAAAAATAACGAAAAAGTAGGACAAGTTGAATTTAAAGCACCAAACAGCGCGAACCCAGATAAATGGGGTAAAGACAACAAACGAATCATTTCGATGATGGATTTGTTATTCGGTAAACAAACCGTGAGTGAGGCTCAATCCAAGATTAAGCTGGGCGAAATGTAATGAGCCGAACAATTGCCCATTTAACAAGCATCATATATTTGTAGAGAAAGATAGGAATGTTTAAGTGACTGAAGTCAAAACCATTGGGCTTTTCTTTATAACCGCCATTGCAGAAATATTAGGCTGCTACTTACCTTATCTCTGGTTAAAGGAAGATAAGTCAGTTTGGCTTTTGGTACCAGCAGCGCTATGCCTTGCTATGTTTGCTTGGCTTCTATCTTTACATCCTACCGCAACTGGCAGAGTTTATGCCGCTTACGGTGGTGTCTATATTTTTGTCGCAATTCTATGGTTGTGGTGTATCGACGGCGTTCGACCAACGCTCTGGGACATAGTGGGGGTTTCTGTCGCTATGCTTGGCATGTCAATCATCATGTTTTCACCCAGAGCATCCTAAACGTAACCGAGGGAAACCCTTACGCTTAGTATTTTGGCTATGTGCTAGATTTATTGATTAATAACATTATGACGTAATTGCTACATAGCCAAAGTACGCTTGGGCTTCACCCCAAAACAACGCTATTTATAGGAGATACCAATGAACCATGCAGTGAAGGCAAGATTTGATGAGTATCCAAAACATGTGCGTATTCGGATAGAAGAGCTACGAAATACCGTCTTAACTATCGCTTCTGAATTAAAACTGGGGGAAGTTGAAGAATCTCTAAAATGGGGAGAGCCAAGCTACAGTGTGAAAACAGGTAGCCCGGTAAGGATGGATTGGAAACAGAAAACGCCTAGTCGTTATTATCTGTTCTTTAATTGCCAAACTAAGCTCGTCGACACATTCCGCGAACTGTATAGTGACTCACTTGAGTTTCAGGGTAATCGAGCAATAATTCTATCTTTATCAGCACCTTTGCCAGAAGCTTCAATCAAGACCTGTTTAGAATTAGCATTAACCTATCAAAAGCGAAAGAACTTACCTCTTTTAGGTATGTAAAATCGCTTAATAAAACTATTTACGGCCGATTAACCATATTCAACTACTCTACCTTTGTATCCTTTCTAATGCTTCCGCAGTAAAGTTTTAGATTAAGTGGTCACGTTAATAGCGCCGTAACCAAACTAGTAATATCGAAATAAAGAAGAGTTTATGAAATCAAAAATCTTGTTCTTACTTATGCTTGGAGCTCATTTCAATGCTTTTTCAGCGACGAACTATCAAGTCAATGTGGTAGTAACAGAGCCTCAATCAACATTCATTTTTCCGACTTTTGAAATATCCTCTAAAGGAAAAAGCAAAACCAGTTTTGTCGACGGCTGCACGTACTTAGGAACCCTTTCAGAACCGAGCAAAAATAGCATACAGCTTGAAGCTACCATGTCATGCAACCGAGATGGCGCTACGTCAAGGATGGAAATGCCGGTATTTGTACTCAACTCCGAGGGTCAAAGCGCGAGTTATGATCTTGTAGAAAATGGGGTCGTGATGTGGAAATATTCTGTAGAAGTTAAGCCGTCACTTAAAAAGTGATATATCAGAAATACTAAAGTAACAATCAGCACTATTAACCGCCGTTTAAGTGTAATAGGTATATTCTTTACGACTTAATGACGTTACTTGTTGCCGCAAGTCTCCAACTCATGTACAAAACAGCCCTAATTTTAATAGGAGATAAGTGGCATGAATTTAATTGTACGTCAGGTAACTTTAGGTGATGCTGAAGGCATTACAAACGTCCTCAACCCCATCATTATTGAAGGTTTATACACTGTATTAGATACGCCTTTCACACCTGAAGAAGAAAAAGAGTTCATTACTCATTTCCCAGAACGGGGCGTGTTTACAGTCGCTTTATCCGAAAATAGCTCACAAGTCATAGGTTTCCAAAATATCGAGCCATTTGCACAATATACAAAAGCTTTTGACCATGTTGGCATAATTGGTACGTTTGTTAGTGACGGTGCTCGTGGCCAAGGTGTGTCTAAACAGCTTTTCAAATCGACATTCGAAGTAGCCAAACAAAAGGGTTACGAAAAACTATTTGCGTACGTTCGCGGCGATAATGAGCGAGCGTTATCAGCCTATCTCAAACAAGGCTTCGAAATCGTAGGGACCGCGAAGAAGCATGCAAAAGTTCGTGGGAAATACGTAGACGAAGTCCTCATTGAGAAGTTTTTGTAGGTGTTAAGTCGCTAAACACTAAGCACGCATATAAGAACATTTGAACCAATACTCAATTTCCGTCGTAGAAATGTCTTTTCTAAAATAGGTTATTTGAAATGAAACTGACCTCGGAAACTGAGTCAAGAATAATAGAAATGGCATGGGAAGACCGCACCCCATTTGAGGCTATCGAATTTCAATTTGGTTTGAATGAATCCGACGTGATTCAGTTTATGCGTAGCCGGCTCAAATCAAGTAGCTTTAAATTGTGGCGTAAAAGGGTTTCGGGGCGCAATACAAAACACAACAAGCTACGAAACTCAGACATCATTAGAGGTTATTGCCCAACTCAATATAAGCCGCGATAGCGAACTGCACTTGGCATAAATTTTTATTACGAATCGCAACATTTATCGCCCTACCTTTGAATCAAGGAGGGGAATATTCACCACTTAATTCAACCTAGGTGTTTCAGGGCGATAATAAATTCAATGGGAGTCATATTAACATCCTCAGACGCCATCAAACTAATGATTCCACAGAAAAGATTAACACCAAACGCCCACTAAAAATAACTCAGATTAAGGCGTCATTTAATCCGTGTATCAATCTTCTTTTACCTTCTATTTAGGCACTAGAATCACTAACCTTCTATTTTATCTTTGAAGGCACAGATAAAAAGAAGCATGATTAAAAAGGAAAAATAGCGGATAACGGTTTAACAAGCACTCGGAGCTTGGAGGCAATTTTGAACAAATTACTAATGATATTTGCGTTGGTTTCTTTACCTTGCTTGGCCTCTGATGATGTTGAAGATCCCTGCAAAGTAAAAGGCGGTGGCGTTATGGCTGGTTATCAGTGTGTAGAAAAGAAAATGGAATCTGCAGATAAAGAGCTTAACGAAAGTTACAAGGAAGCAATCACTAGAATAGGTGAGGAAGAAAAAGCACTAAGGGAAACATGGTCTCAGACCGAACTGGTAGAGCCATTTCGAAAGGCCCAAAGAGCTTGGCTAAAATACAGAGACGCCGAATGTGAATTTACGGGCCTGTCTTCCACACCTTCACCCTGGCAAGGTGTCCAGATTGAAGAATGTAAGTTAAGAATGACGTTAGAACGCGTCGAATACTTCAATGGTGTATACGTAGGCTAAACGGATTACATCTAACAAGGCACTTCAATAAGATTCGCAACTCTTGGCAATTTCAGTTTAAATGTACTCTGTGTTTAAGATGCAAGCGTTCAGGTTGTGCGTAAAGCTTATATGGGTGTGAAATAATTATGGAAAAAGACGATTTAGTTGGGCTAGTAGTTAAGTATTTCGAGAAAATAGATGCCGGTGATCCTAGCTATCTGGATCTATTCTCAGAGGATGTTGATTTTTTCTTTCCTAAATTTGGGCAAGCGAAAGGAAAGAGTGCCTTAGTGGAGTTTGGCAATAGGATTGGTAGCTCGTTGATTAGTATCTGGCACGACATAGACGGCTTTCAAATAACGACTGCTGGAAACAAGGTCATTGTTGAAGGACAGGAAGGCGGCGTAATGAGTGATGGTACCTCTTGGCCGGACAACAAAGTTTCCACAGGGCGTTTTTGTAGTGTATTTGAGTTTGAAGGAAAAATGATAAGTCGTATGTTTGTGTACGTAGACCCTGACTTCCCGAGTCGAGATTTTGAGAGAATTTCCGTGCTGTCAGGCGAGAGCAACGTGCGACAAACTGTTCAAGCCTGAATACTACCGCTACCGCATAGCATCTTTGTTATGCGGTAGTATTCGTAGTTAAGGTGTGTTAAGGGCTTTGGCATTGCTTTACTCGCACCTTATCAGTACGTTAGCTATATTCCCTTACTGATAGAAATGCTACTTTCTTCAATCGTCCTGTATTATGATAATGAAAAAGATTGCACTAATTTTAAAATTAAAATGAACCAAAAATTTTTTCTAAAACTACTCTCTGTCCCTTTTCTTCTAACCGGTTGCCAGTCTACGCAAAGCCAGCTTCAGCCTATACCTGAAAACGTATTATCAAACCTATCGACTCAATGGGCAGTGGTAGAGGCCTGTTTTCACTCCGATGCTTATAGCTTAGAGCAATCCGTAAACTATCGAGAGGCCATTAACTATTCTTTTTCTACTTGGCTAGTCGATCAGTCCGATATCGATCAGTCGGTAAATGAAGCTCGTGTAGCGTTATCAGAATATCAGTCTCAGAATGATGGTTTAGGAACAACATGTAAGGATTGGCACCTACCCCTAGAATCTGGATTGCGAGAAGTTAACAATCATAAGAATCAAGTGGCGATAGACCAGCAGCGAGCACATGAAATACATAAAGCAAACGCTTCTAAACCTGTGACGTATTCAACACCAGCATCTACTTCGACTAGTAATTTTGTTCACTGTTACAAATTGGAAGACGTTAGCTTGAATAAGAACATTCAAACCTTTAATGGAATGATATGCCCTATAGGCTGGCTTAAATATTATGGCTATTAATGTATTTGATTAATACAGCACTTAAGAATGAACTCTAAGTTTAATTTTTAGTTCAAGATTGGGTTTCTTGTTTACAATGTTATGTTTCCAGTTGGATTACCGTATTCGAATAGATTGACGAAGTTAATCAATATATGTGTATTGATGCTTACTTTTTATCGAGTTATCTTTGTTTGATAGCCATTAAAACGAGTAAGGAAACAAAGTGACTGTGTTAACAAAAGGCATACACCACGTAGGTTTAACCGTATCTAACCTAGAAGCAAGCGCGAAGTTTTTCACTGAACAATTAGGTTGGAGTGAAGTAAAAAGAAATCCAGACTACCCGGCAATATTTGTGAGTGATGGGCATATCATGCTTACACTATGGGCGGCTAAGGCTGATGCCGCCACTCCATTTGACAGAAAAACGAATATTGGTTTGCATCACTTAGCTTTACTCGTAGAGACTGAGAAGCAACTCTATGAGTTGCGTGATCAATTTATGGCGTCGGGAATCGAAATTGAGTTTGGTCCCGAGCTTGTTAAGACAGGACCCGCAAAACATTTAATGTGTTACGACCCAAGTGGTATTAGGGTTGAGTTTTTCTGGGCGGGCTCATAAAACAAACATAACAAAGTTTTATAATAGGGATTTGGTACACATGGCATTGTTAGTTTGCACCGCCTTTGGTATTTAAGGTGCTTAGCAGAAGCTTGTGTATCGAATGCCCCTCCCCTCCTACTACACATTTTGCGACTTACGAGTAAGTCCAAAAGGATAAATGTTATGTATAAAATCGGCGTTGTTTTATTTGATGATTTCACGGATGTCGATTTCTTTCTTATGTATGACTTGCTGGGGCGCACAACCGACAGTTGGACAGTAAGTATACTTGGAACTAAATCTGAACATCATTCCCACCTCGGTATGAAAGTTAAAACAGACGGACACCTTTCTGAGGTGACGAATCAAGATGTCGTTCTTATTACAAGCGGCAAACGGGGTATTCCAGCCGCTTTAAAAGATGCTGAATTTATGTCAGCGTTGAATCTTGATCCAAATAGGCAGCTAATAGGTTCGATTTGTGCGGGATCATTCATCCTCCATGAACTCGGTTTACTAAAAGGCAAGCGATTAACAACAAACCCAGATGCAAAGGATGTTCTACAAAGTATGGGAGGAGATGTTAAGGATCTGCCTCTCGTGATAGACGGTAATGTAGCGACGGCCGGTGGCTGTCTTTCACTGATGTATCTAATTGGTTGGTTAACAGAGCGGCTATTTGACTCAAACAAACGAAAAGCTATACAAAATCAATTGATACCTGCTGGGCAATTAGATCTATTTGAAGAGCTTATTGCCACAACTATTCAATCAGCAGAGTTAGAAAGCTCGGATAACAAGGCGTTAAATAATCATTCATAACATGTGGTGTTTTACATGACATTAGTTTTAGTGTTTAGGGTAAGTCACACATCAGTCTTGTGTGACTTACCCTTGAACATAACGCCACTTGGGGAAATTAACTTACAGGGAGTAAATCAATTGGTAAAAATGTACGGTTCTGAAGAGACAAGAGCGTTTTGCTGTAACTGTAAAGAAGTAACGCTACATCGGTACGAAAGCTTCTCTAAAGCGCAGGAAAAGACCGAGAAAAAAGCTAAAGGTTTCTTCTCTGGTCTATTTGCAGCAATAATTGGCTCATTAATGGAAGGCGAAGCGACTGGTGACTACAAATGTACAATATGCGGCACCAATCTTCACACGCCAGATAATTTAGATTAATAGTCAGTGTCTCTAGTGCCACAGCAAGTGGCACGCAACACAATTTATAGACGGCTCTAGTGGGTTTGAAGCGTATGCACCTTATGCATTGCATTTAGGGTTTTGAGGTTGTGTTGCGGATCAGGTAGTGCGCTTTTATCTTTAACAAGGGGCTAACGCAGAGCAAAAACAAGGGACAAGAAAAGAAGTAGTTTTATTTGAGTATTAATGAATTACAGACACAAAAAAGCCCACCAAAAGGTGGGCTTTTTTAAAATTTGGTGGGTCCGGGCGAACTCGAATCGCCGACCCCTACCATGTCAAGGTAGTACTCTAACCAACTGAGCTACGGACCCAAATTTTTATGTTCCTAACCATTCAATTCAGAATGGTGCGTCCGAGTGGACTCGAACCACCGACCCCCGCCATGTCAAGGCGATACTCTAACCAGCTGAGCTACGGACGCATTTCTCTGGAACGACGAGGATATTAGCTATAAGCGAACGGTGGTGCAAGCACAAATTTACCAACTTTGAACCGTTTGGCGAAAATGTAAACTCAACACGCGTTTTCAGATGATTTTATCAGCAAAGCTGAATCCTTCATGGATTAAAAGTGTGATCTATATAACTTTTATTATCTCACTTAATTGTCGTAAGGCACTTCACTGAGCATCCAAATCTGTAAGGTTTGCGGTACCTTAGGGCAAGTGCCGAACAAAATCTGATATTTAGGTTTAAATGGTTCGCCGATATAGGTTGTACGAATCAACTCTCCTGTTTTGACGTCCACTTGAGTGCTCACCCTGCCTTTGAAGTTTTGAAATATGACAAACTGCTCACTGTGGTAAACCATTTGCTCTCGGTAAAACAAGAAATGATCTTGGGGTGTCTCTGTCAATTCACACTCTAGTGGTTTCAAATTAGGTATCGCACTAACATTAGATGCGATGAACAATGCTGACAAAATCCATCCGTATCGCATATGGCTGCCCTATTCTGCACTCTTTTTCAAAGTATAGGTCTTGCCTTGAGGACAGATACAAAAAAGGCTTTGATCATCTCTAATCAAAGCCCCTTATTTCTGCTGGTTAATTGTCGTGTTTAGTCATCCGCCTCAAACACAACGTTATAATTTTCGGTGTATGTACAATTCGGCTGACGGCTACAAGTAAAGAAACGTCTCCCTTTGAACTCACCTTGGCTTGCGGTTTTAATGATCATCGGACTGCCGCATTTTTTGCAAAAGCGCACTTCTTTATCGGGCTCAATCAAATCAATGTGTGCCGCAAGCAAACGACGTAATCGCCCAACTTGATAACTGTGCTTTACCGAGGCGCCAATTAAAGGCAGGTTGGCCGTCTTACAAACATGAATCAATAACTTTTGTCTTTCTATCTTACCCTTGTTTAGCTCCTGCCCATTATCCAATTCAACGATAACGCGCGGCTCTAGTGTCCTTGGGTCACAAATAACGTAATCAAAATAGCTTCGAGATATACGATTGTTCGCGACAAAAAACTGCTTCTTATTTTTGATTTCTTTCGGCGTAACCAAACTGGACATGTTTACTTTCGCGAATACTACGGCATGCTCCCCGACCGCCGCTCTTAACGCATTATAGAACGCACCCTCTTGACCTCTGAGCAGAGGGCCTTTCGAGCGATAAGGATAATCACGCGTGTCATCGTGCTTAATCACGTACTTTTGAATAACAAAGAAGAATAAAACCAGAAGAACAACAATGATAAAAATGTTGGTCATAAATAAAGTGCATCCAAAACAACTCGTTGCTCAAAGCGTAAATGGAAATGTTATGCAGAGCAACAAAACCTCGCAATTTTGAGGCGCCACGACGATAGCGAGAAACAGAAAATTTTGCTCACCAATAAAAACGAGCCAATCACACACTTGGATTGGCTCGTTTAAATTTTGTTAATACATTATGTATGCTAAGAATCAACTATTAGCGTCTGGCTGATTCTCTGGCATCGCATCAATAAAAGCTGGCAGTTGATTGCATGACTGCACAACAGCGTTAATGGTTGGATAAAGAGAGGTATCTACACCAAAGCGTTGTGCGTTATAAAATTGTGGTACCAGACAAATATCGACAATAGATGGCGAGCTTGTCAGGCTAAACTTGCAATCACCATTTAGTTTACGATGCTTCTGAAGTTTCTCTTCTAATGCTGTAAAACCTTTGTGGATCCAGTGATGAATCCAAGCGACTTTGCGCTCTGGCTCGCAAGCTAACTCCCCCTCTAAATACTGTAGAACTCTTAAGTTATTCAGGGGATGAATCTCCATTGCAATATCCTGAGCCAAAGCTAGCGCTTGGTATCGAAGCGGCGTTTGCTCGGGGATCACAGTGACATCCGGGTAGTGTTCTTCTAAGTATTGAATGATCGCCAGTGACTGGGTTAACTGAACCTCCCCATCCACCAGCAAAGGAACCAGTTCAGAAGCGTTTAACTCATGGTACTCGTCACTGTGTTGTTCGCCACCATTGCGCACCAAGTGTACCGATTTTGAATCATACGATAACTCTTTAAGATTCAAGCAAATACGCACACGATACGCCGCCGATGATCGCCAGTATCCGTATAAAATCATGCTATCGCTCATATCGTCTCCCAACCAGCATTGTTAGTGCTTGAGATATTGGCTAACTTGTTGGTCAATCGAGCCGAATATGTTGTTGCCATCCGCATCGAACATTTCCAATCTGATTGAATCTCCAAACGACATAAAGTTAGTCGACGGCTTACCATCACGAATGGTTTCAATCATGCGAACTTCCGCGATACATGAATAACCAACACCACCCTCCTCAATCGAAGTGCCATGTTCGGTGCCTTGCTTATTAGATACCGTGCCAGAACCTATAATTGCCCCAGCAGATAGCGGGCGCGTTTTAGTCGCATGAACAATTAAGTCTGCAAAATCAAACGTCATATCGATACCCGCATTTGGGCGACCAAACGGCTTGTGGTTGTAGGTCGAGACCAATGGTAAATGCACTTTGTTTTCGTACCACGCTTCGCCGAGTTCGTCAGGTGTTACTGCCACAGGAGAAAACGCAGAAGAAGGTTTAGATTGGAAAAAACCAAACCCTTTAGCTAATTCTGCGGGAATTAGCCCACGCAGTGAGACATCATTCACCAGCATGATCAAACGAATCGACTCCTGAGCCTCTGCAACACTCGCGCCCATTGGTACGTCACCAGTTACCACAGCCACTTCACCTTCGAAATCAATACCCCATTCATCACTCGCAAACTCGATGTTGTCACAAGGTCCAATAAAGGCATCAGAGCCTCCTTGGTACATCAACGGGTCCGTCCAAAAACTCTCTGGCATTTCAGCGCCGCGAGCTTTTCGAACCAACTCAACGTGGTTTACGTAAGCACTGCCATCAGCCCACTGATAAGCGCGAGGAAGCGGCGACTCGCAGTAGTGCGCTTCAAACTCTTCATACCCTGCAACCGTGCCATTGTTCAGTGCAACGTATAGCTCTTCCAGTTGCGGTGCTAGCGTATCCCAGTTATCAAGTGCCACCTGCATCGTCGGTGCTAAGTTCATGGGGTGGAAAATTTCTGTCGCTGGTACGCAGCGCGTTAAGTCTTTGCTCACGACCATCAACAAACCGTCACGAGTGCCATTTTTCTTGGTTGCTAATTTCATCCTTGCCTCTTACTTCTCTTGCCAGCTATAGACGTATTCTTTGTTTTCTACTTTTTCCAGCTCATCCGAAAACTGAAGTGCGTGACGCGTATCAATCATGACCGCAACTTCGTCGGTGAAAGTCTTCTTATGCTCTCGCCCTGCTTTGAATGCTTTCGGGTGAGGACCATGCGTAAATCCTGCTGGATGGAATGTCACCATGCCTGCTTCAATGTTGTCACGGCTGAAAAAATCACCTGCATGGTAGAACAAGACTTCGTCATAATCGTCATTGTTGTGGTAGAACGGTACTTTGAGCGCTCCAGGATCACTTTCAATTGGACGAGGAACGAAGGTACACACCACAAATCCTGCTCCTACAAATGTAGTATGTGCAGAAGGCGGTAAATGGTAACGATGTGACATAAGTGGACGAATATCACGCCAGTTCACTTTTACTACCGCCAAATCACCATGCCACCCAATCGCATCCAACGGGTTGAATGGGTAAGTGATAACACTGACTTTATCGTGGCGTTTCACCTGAACCTGTGTTTGATTCTCAGAATATTGAGCACGGAACTGATCGTTGATCGACGGCGTTTCTAAAACCGCCGGATCAAACACCGCGTGGTTTCCAACCATGCCTTTTTCGGGCAATGTATAAGCCGCATCGGTGTTTTCGATCATCAGAATGAACATCGGCTCGCTTGGCTCTAAACGCCAGCTCGTTGAGCGCGGGATCATGACATAATCCCCTTCGCTCACTTTCAAATGACCATAATCACAGTAGAGATCTGCCGTACCTTGGTGGATGAATAGCAGTTCGTCGCCATCTGCATTTCTCACCAAGAAGTCCATTTTTTCATCCATACGCCAAACACGAACTTTACAATTCGCGTTGTGTAATAGATGCGGGACTGCCCAAGGGGTAATATGGCTGGCTTTCTCGACTAGATTAAAATCGAACGCTCGTGGACGTAGCTCGCCCTCCCACTCAGACCACCCCGTTGGGGCATGTTGATGATGAAAATGTGTTGCGGGGCCGAAGAAGCCACTTCGACCTGCCTCACGTTCATAAATTGCCTCTTCCGGGAAGTCAGCATGCGCTTGTTTAGAGCAAACTCCCTCCCGATGAGGGAATGTGATCCATTTATGCATCGCTCAATACTCCTCGGCGAATTTGGTCTTCTTCTATCGATTCAAACAACGCTTTAAAGTTACCCTCGCCAAAGCCTTCATTGCCTTTACGTTGGATGATTTCGAAGAACACAGGGCCGATAACGGTTTGAGTAAAGATTTGTAGCAAGATGCCATCTTTCGTTGGCGCACCATCAATAAGAATCTGCAAATCACGAAGCTTGCTTACATCTTCACCGTGGCCTTCAACACGCTGATCGACTTTCTCGTAATAAGTATCTGGTGTTGGCATAAAGTCCATGCCTCGCTCACGCAAGGTTTTGACCGTTTCGTAGATGTCGTCTGTGGTCAATGCGATGTGTTGAATACCTTCGCCATTGTATTCACGGATAAACTCTTCAATCTGTGATTTATCATCTGACGACTCATTGATAGGAATTCGGATTTTGCCGCAAGGTGCGGTCATCGCACGGCTGACAAGACCTGTCAGCTTACCTTCGATATCGAAATAACGAATTTCGCGGAAGTTACCAATGCGCTCATAGAAACCAGACCAGACATCCATGTTGCCTTGCTTAACGTTGTGCGTTAAGTGGTCGATTTCGTAAAGACCAACATTCGCTTTTGATAAACGCTCATCAGCATCATCATAAAAACGAAAATCGACATCATAAATGCTCTGCTTTCCATAACGATCGACAAAATAAAGCAAGCTTTCACCGATGCCATAAATAGCAGGAATGCTTAGCTCCATCGGCCCAATTTCCGTTTTATATTCTTTACCGCCATTCTCTAACGCATGCGCCAGAGCAACGGTGGCGTCTTTCACACGAAATGCCATGCCACAAACCGACGGACCGTGAACTTTGGCGAATCCCTCAGCTTGGCTATGCGGCTGCGCATTCACAATAAAGCTAATGTCACCTTGTCGATATAACCACGCTTCTTTTGAGCGATGCTTTGCGATTTCCGCAAAACCTAACGATATAAACAGATCTTTAAGCTGTTGAATGCCTTTGTTGTCTGCAGCGGTATATTCAACAAACTCAAATCCGTCTGTTCCTAGTGGGTTATATGCATCAACCATGACTTTCTCCTTGTCTCAGTAGCTTTTGTTTGGACTTATTTTTCTAACTTGGCGCAGGTCTTGAGAAATTGGAATACGTGGGGAGAAATCTTTATCTTGGCGATTTTTACGCACAATTGTAAAATATATGTTACACGCAGAAGACACATCGAATACACTTTCGCAAAAATCAAACAAACTGCTTATTTTCAATATATTAGATTGATATTTTCGGCTTTACGCCAACACCTAAAATGTAAACAAGTTGTTACTTTGGCATTTTATCTTGGCAACGTAGCTCAAAAAGCAAAAGGGGATGGAAAGTCTATTGCCCCCTATTTCTATCCGACTTATTCATTTGATCCTGCAAAACATCAAAAGTAATGTTTCGTGACGCTTCATACAGTTCGAAAGGCTCATCGGTCAGAATCGTGTCATGGATACCCCTTTATTGATTCACCTCAGTTTTATTCAAAAGTAACTGTGCCATAAGTGGTGCTCTGTTCCCTATCGAGCCGAGCCACAAGGCTTCACGCTCGATCAGAAAAAGAGACATCTAATGACACACATCAATCAAGAACGCTTAGTTGAACACTTTTGCCAACTAGTACGTATCGACAGCGAATCAAAAAACGAAAAACAAATTGCAGAAACACTGGCAGAACAGCTAGGCGAGCTAGGCTTTACCGTACGCAAACTTCCAGTACCTGAGCATATTTCTAACGGTTTTAACGTGTACGCCCGTTTAGACGGCAAAAAAGACGGCTCTATTCTAATGAGCTGCCATATGGATACGGTCACTCCAGGTATTGGCATTGAGCCAATCATCGAAGACGGCGTTATCCGTTCAAAAGGCAATACGATTCTTGGTGGCGATGATAAATCTGGTATTGCTGCCATCATGGAAGCCGTTCGTTGTATTCAAGCGGAAAACCGTGAGCACAAAACGTTAGAACTTGCTTTCACCGTGTATGAAGAAGGCGGCTTATTCGGTTCACAATACTTCGATATGTCACACGTCAATTCAACGGAAGCAATCGTGTTAGATACGGGTGGCCCTATTGGCACCATTGTGACCGCAGCCCCAGGCCAGCAAAAGATCATGGCAAAAATCAAAGGTCGACCAGCACACGCAGGGCTTGCGCCAGAAGAAGGCATCAGTGCGATCATGGTGGCGGCTGATGCTATCAACCAAATGAAGCTGCTTCGCATCGACGAAGAAACGACAGCCAACATCGGTATGGTTAACGGCGGTCAGGCCACAAACATTGTTATGCCTGAATTAAAAATCGTGGCAGAAGCACGCTCCCTGAATGGCGATAACCTAGATGCTCAGGTCAATCATATGATCTCAACATTAGAGTCTGTCTGTGAAAAACACGGTGCAGAAGTCGAAATTGAATCTAGCCGAGCCTACGACGCTTTTGTTATTGAAGAAAACCACCCACACGTAAACGCTATAAAAGCAGCGTTTTCAGAGTTGGGAATTGACGCCTTCACAAAAGGCACTGGCGGCGGTAGCGATGCCAACAACTTTAACAAGAAAGGTCTCACAACTGTCAACCTTTCAACTGGCATGGCAAAAGTACACACGACAGAAGAGTTTATCGCGGTAAGTGATATGGTCAAAATCACTGAGTTCGTGAAACATTTCCTAGTCAGTTAACGTCATGCCTTTTGAAAAGCAGACTGACTATCTTCCCCTTCTAGCCTGTGCTTGAAGGGGATTTTAATTTGTATCGAAGCAAAATTACTTCCCGTCATGCCAACTTGATATCAGATCTTCAAAGAAATTCCCCTAGCTCACTTTTTGAGACTAGACAGCTCAACACCTGACACCCTGTTACAGTAATGTTAAAACTCGATTGTGTAGACAATTTATACAATATACATTTTTGGCATCTTTCAGGATGAAAAGAGTGAGACAAGGATGAAATTACCTAAGTTGCTTTTATTAGCGTCGATGATGAGTCCAATACTGGCAACATCAAGCTATGCCGCGCCGTATCCCGTAGGTGTGACCCTCGATGAGACACAAGAAATTACGCTAAACAATGGGGCTGAAGTTACTTCTATTGACCCAGCCAAGCAAGCCGCAGAGCCCGCTTTCAATCTCGGTCGAGACCTGTTTGAAGGTCTGGTCATTCAAGATAAGCAAGGTAAAACCATTCCTGGTGTTGCTGAATCTTGGTCAGTCAATGACAACAATACGGTTTATATCTTCCACTTACGTGATGCAAAATGGTCAAATGGCGAAACGGTCACTGCACAAGATTTTGTCTACAGCTGGCAACGCTTACTGAATCCAAGCACTGCTTCACCATACGCTTGGTTTGCGGCCATTCCAAATATCGAAAACTCGCAAGCGATTATGAAGGGCGACGCCGCACCCGAGTCTTTGGGCGTGAAGGCGCTGGATGAAAAAACGTTCCAGGTAACACTAGAAGAGCCTATTCCCTTCTTTACGAAACTATTAAGTCATCCAGTGCTTGCCCCCGTTCATAAAGCGACCATTGAAAAACATGGCAATCGTTGGACCCAGCCAGAACATATAGTTACAAATGGTGCGTTTACTGTCTCTGAATGGAAAGTTAACGAAAAACTGGTGATGGTTAAAAATCCACATTATTGGGACGCAAGCAATGTAGTGCTGGAAAAAGTCACCTGGCTACCAATTGGTGATGCAAACGTAGTGCTAAACCGCTACCTAGCTGGTGAGATAGACCAAGCGGTTTCCATTCCTGCCGCTCAGAAGAAAAAGTTAATTCAACAACGCCCACAAGAAGTGGCAAGCACCAGTGCGTCTCTTGGCTCCACATTCTATTACCTCAACACTCAACAAGGGCCAACAAAAGACGTGCGAGTTCGTAAAGCCCTCTCATATGCCATTGACCGTCAACTGTTAACGAGTGCTATTTTGAGAAACGGTGGGGTTCCAATGTATACCCTTGTGCCACCTCAAACAGATGGTTTTAAATCTCACACTCCTGAGTTCGCAACTTGGAACCGCCATAAACGTATCGAAAAAGCGCAGCAATTACTGTCAGAAGCTGGATACGATAAAAGCAATCCGCTTAAGTTAACGTTTACCGTACCAACTTTCTCGATGGACGTAAAAATGGCAACCACCATGGCAGGCATGTGGAAAAGCCGATTGGGTGCGCAAGTCACGATAAAACAGCTAGAACCGAAAGTGTTCTACGCACTTAAAGAGCCGACCGACATTACTCGCGGCGGCTGGACGGCCGACTACAATGAAGCCTCTACATGGTTGGATATCTTCGTTTCTAGTGGCGAGTACAACGATTCTCGATATAACAACCCGCAATACGACGAGTTAATGGCTCGCTCAAAGACCATGAGCAACCCATCAGAACTGTATCTACAAGCAGAAAGCATGCTGATTGAAGACATGGCCATTATTCCTATTTATCGTCCGG
Source organism: Vibrio sp. Vb1755 (assembly GCF_033338635.1). NCBI lineage: Bacteria > Pseudomonadati > Pseudomonadota > Gammaproteobacteria > Vibrionales > Vibrionaceae > Vibrio > Vibrio sp. Vb1755. The sequence goes on from NZ_JAWOTA010000012.1 coordinate 67,554, forward strand.
GTAACGATCAATACCTCATCAAGCCTTACGTGGGCGGCTACGAACTGACAAACCCTGAGTCGTCGTACTACCGCAAGAATGTCTATGTAAAAGCCCACTAAAAGCATGTTTTCGGTCTGAGTCGGCAAGTTCAATGTTTACTTGCCGTTCCTCATATCTCTCGGTGGAGAAGGCAACCTGAGCTCAGACCATTTTTTATTCATAACCGTTCGAAGTGATTTCGGATGACCAAAGGATGATGGATCATGATTTGGTACATTGTTAAGCGATTAGCTATCGCTATCCCCACGCTTCTATTCATCGCACTCGTATCATTTTGGCTGATGCACATTGCACCAGGGGGGCCATTTGATATGGAACGGCCTATGCCAGAGGTGGTACGTGCGAATATCGAAGCAAAATTCCATTTGGACCAGCCCTTCCTTACTCAGTTTTGGATTTACATTGGTAATTTCATACAAGGAGATCTCGGTCCGAGCTTCGTTTATCAAGACTTCAGTGTTACACAGCTCGTCGCACAATCATGGCCAGTTTCAGCAGTATTAGGCGTACTCTCTTTTTGTATCTCCGTTCCACTTGGCATGCTACTTGGCACCATTGCGGCATTGAACCGAAATAGCCGCCTAGATTACGGCCTGATGACACTTTCGATGACTGGAGTTGTGGTTCCGGCTTTCGTGCTTGCTCCAGTTTTAGTCATGATCTTCGCTATTCAGCTCGGCTGGTTCCCTGCTGGTGGTTGGGAAGGAGGAAAGCTGGCTTTTCTTGTTCTTCCCGTGCTCAGCCTGGCGATTGGCTCCATTGCGAGTATTGCACGCGTCATGCGTGGCGCAATGATTGAAACGCTCAACCAACCATACATTCGAACGGCAAAAGCCAAAGGTTTGTCCACAACCTACATTTTATTCCATCACGCTTTGCGACCATCCCTGATTCCCGTCGTTGCGATGCTCGGCCCTGCGTTTGTGTCTGTCGTGACAGGCTCGGTAATTATCGACATTTTCTTTGGTACAGGTGGCATGGGACAACACTTTGTGTCTGGGGCTCTCAACCGCGACTACGGCCTAGTAATGGGCATTACTCTGATTGTCGCTTCACTCACTATCTTCTTTAACCTTGTGGTCGACTTGCTATATACGATTATCGACCCTCGTATACGCGTTTAGGAGTCCGGCATGTTAACGATCAAAAAACTGGATACACAAGCTCTTCAAGATCAAGTCGTCGACAATATTGAAGCCGTCGAAGGTCGCAGTCTTTGGCAGGATGCATGGACTCGATTTCGTAAAAACAGAGCCGCGATGACATCAGTGTATGTTTTGGCGTTCATTACCTTATGCATCACTTTCGGCCCCTCTCTTGCCGCTTTTGGCCATGATGAAATTGACTGGGAAGTGCTCATCGATCCATACGAGCTAGGGAAACCTTCACTGAGCAGTGGCCATTACTTTGGTACCGATGATCTCGGGCAAGATGTTTTCGCTCGCACGATGCAAGGTGGCAGGCTCTCTATTTTGGTAGGTTTTGTTGGCGCCTTAGTCGCCGTTGTTATTGGTACGATTTGGGGAAGTATTTCCGGCTATCTTGGCGGCGTTGTCGATAGCGTAATGATGCGCATTATTGAGGTGCTCGATTCGGTGCCATTTATGTTTATGGTTATCCTGTTTGTTACCCTTTTTGGCAACAACATCTACCTGATTTTTATCGTGATCGGAATGGTATCTTGGCTGGGCATTGCCCGTGTTGTACGTGGTGTCACCTTCGGTCTAAAAAAGAGAGAGTTCATCGAAGCCGCACACTCTATTGGGGTTTCTAAATTGACAATTGTCCGACGCCATGTTCTGCCTAATGTTCTTGGGATCGTGATGGTTTATTCCTCCTTAATGGTACCAGGATTCATTATGTTCGAATCGTTTTTGAGCTTCTTAGGGCTTGGTGTTCAACCACCAGACACGAGCTGGGGAATCCTAATTTCCGAAGGCGCAAAAACGATTGACGTTGCATTGTGGATGCTGCTTTTTCCCTCTCTGTTTTTAGTTGCCACCCTCTTTTGTTTTAACTTCATCGGCGATGGCTTGCGTGATGCTCTTGACCCGAAAGACCGATAAGGACAAACCCATGCTATCTATTGAAAACATGAACGTGCGCTTCGATACGCCAGATGGGCAAGTGCAAGCGGTCAGTAATCTCTCCTACTCGATTAAAGCGGGCGAAACTCTTGGGATTGTTGGGGAATCAGGTTCGGGAAAAAGCCAGTCTGTTTTCGCATTAATGGGGTTAACCGCGGATAACGGCGCCGTGTCTGGAAGCGCAATGTTCCACGGTGATGATTTACTCGCGATGTCTAAAAAGCAGCTCAACCGCATCCGTGCAGAGAAAATCGGAATGATCTTTCAAGATCCGATGACGTCACTCAACCCATTTATGAAAATTGGCAAACAGCTTTGTGAAGTTCTCATGATTCATAAAGGAATGACCCGAAAACAAGCAAAAATTGAATCGATTCACATGTTGGATGCGGTGCGTATTCCCTCTCCCGAAACTAGGATGAATCAATACCCTCACGAATTATCTGGCGGAATGCGTCAGCGAATCATGATAGCGATGGCCTTGTTGTGTAAGCCCGAGTTGTTAATTGCAGACGAACCAACCACCGCGTTAGATGTAACCGTTCAAGCTCAAATTTTGACGCTATTACGAGACTTACAACAAGAGTTCAATACGGCTATTTTACTGATCACTCACGATATGGGCGTCGTCGCCGAGATGTGTGATCGCGTATTGGTCATGTATGGTGGTCAAAAAATGGAGCAATCAGATACCGAGACATTGTTCGCTCAACCTGCGCACCCCTACACTCAAGGCCTGCTAAAGGCGATTCCTTCCATCACTGAAGATATGCCGCGTTTACCAACCATCCCAGGTAACCCACCAAGTGCGTTGATTAACCATCAAGGGTGTCCGTTTAGAGAGCGGTGCGAGCATCGAGAGACGCGTTGCCAATACGAAACCCCACGGTTTTCTCCATTAAACACGAGCCAGTCCATTGCCTGTCACGTTAAAGCACCCAGTGTTATCACTCCCATTCAAATAAAAGCTTAAGGAGGCATTATGAATAAAAAAGAAGTCCTCATGTCTGCTCGTGATTTAAACGTCCACTTTCCTGTTTCACGTCATCTTATTCCAAGTCGACGTAAAATCGTGAAAGCGGTCAATGGTATCGACTTAGATGTTTACCGAGGTGAGACACTTGGCATTGTGGGGGAATCAGGCTGCGGAAAATCAACACTTGCACGCGCCTTACTTCGCTTAATTGAACCTACACATGGCGAGTTGACTTGGAAAGGTCAAGACATGCTCGGGTTTAGTAAAAAAGAGCTTTCCTCTCGACGCAGAGAATTTCAGATGGTGTTTCAAGACCCATCCGCTTGTTTGAATCCGAGGTTAACCATCTCAGAATGCATCGCCGAACCACTGCTCACCCACGAGCCAAAGCTTAAACGGGCAGAGGTAGAAAAGCGTGTCATCGCTATGATGGATAAAGTGGGTCTCTTGGCGAGCCAGCGAAACCGCTATCCACATGAATTTTCCGGAGGTCAATGCCAGCGTGTGGGCATTGCCAGAGCATTAATTCTCAATCCAGATTTGGTCGTGTGTGATGAACCCGTTAGTGCGCTAGACGTCTCCATACAAGCTCAGGTCATCAATCTTCTAGATGATCTTAAACAAGAAATGGGGTTAACACTGGTGATGATTGCGCACGACTTAAGCGTGGTGCGCCACATCAGCGACCGCGTTATGGTGATGTATCTTGGTAAACCTATGGAAGTAGGACGTTACGATAAAGTATTTGATGATGCACAACACCCCTACACCAAAGCACTGTTATCTGCTGTCCCGATAGCTAATCCGCAATTAGCACGTGACCGTGAAATACAACTATTGCCCGGCGACCTTCCTTCTCCACTTAATCCACCGAGCGGTTGCGTTTTTCGTACTCGATGCCCAGAAGCAACAGAAGTATGTGGGCAACAGAACCCAATAAAAACAGGCTCGGAGCAGCATCATATCTATTGCTCAAATATGACTTTAGGAACCATTTAATGAACAATACTAACTCAGTAAACCAACGCCTTACGTTATTGCGTGAGGCAATGTCCTTTCACAACGTGTCTGCATATATCGTGACCAACAATGACCCACATAACAGTGAATACTCAGCGGATCATTGGTTAGCGCGAAGCTGGATTTCAGGTTTTACCGGCTCAGCAGGCGATGTCGTCATTACCCAACAAGGTGGTGGCCTGTGGACTGATGGTCGTTACTATATTCAAGCTGAAGAACAGTTACACGGCACAGGACTTGAACTGTTTAAAGCCAAACAACCAGAAACGCCGACAATTGCCAAATGGCTGGCTACCACGCTCCCAGAAAACAGTATTGTCGCGGTTGACGGGCGCGCCATCAGTTACGCTTTTTATCAAGGCCTCAAACAAGCCTTTGAAGCGAAAAACATTAAGATCATTCTCGACCTAGATTTGCTCACACCGATTTGGCTTGAAAGACCACCTCGCCCAAGTGCACCCGTATTCGAGCACCCCACCGCTTTTGCTGGCGTTGACACAGAAAATAAGTTAGCGAGAATCCGTTCTTTGTTAACCGAGAACCAAGTAGATAGCTTATTAGTGTCAACGCTAGATGATGTCATGTGGACAATGAATATTCGAGGTGGTGATACGAATTACTGCCCAGTTTCTGAAGCCTATCTAATCGTAGAGCAATCACTTGCGACACTGTTTATTGATAAGGTCAAACTGCCTCAAGACGTTGAAAGAGCGCTGACCGAGCAGAGTGTACACATTCGCCATTACAACTACGTAAGTCAGTATTTGAATCAGCAATGTGAGGGATTATCGCTCGCTTTTAGCCCTACCCACACAGACAGCTTATTGGTGAGTTCGATTGAACGGAATGTGAATCTAAAACCAATGGCTTGCCCTGTAACGGCAATGAAGGCCATAAAAAATGAGACCGAACTAACCAGCCTAGAGCAGGCATTAACAGATGATGGTGTGGCAATCGTAAGGTTTATGAACTGGCTAGAAGAGCAAGTTCCAAGCGGATTCGTTACAGAATTGTCTGCTGAGGCACAACTGAACCACTATCGCCGTCAAACCCGACATTATGTGAGTGACAGTTTCCGCACTATCGCAGGCTTCGCGGCTCACGGGGCAAAAATGCATTATGCCGCCGATGAAGAAAGCAATGCGGCAGTCAATGAAAGCAACTTCTTTCTCGTCGATTCTGGTGGCCAATACCTTGGCGGGACAACAGACATCACCCGTACTTTCCACTTCGGGTCACCGACCATTAAGCAGCGCAAAGATTATACCTTGGTGCTCAAAGCGGTCATCCGACTGACTCAGACTCGATTCATGAAAGGCTCTACGGGTGCCAATCTTGATATCATGGCGCGTGGCGTCTTATGGCAACATGGTATTGATTACAAGTGCGGCACTGGACACGGCGTGGGCATTTGCTTGAATGTTCACGAAGGCCCACAAAATTTCTCGCAAAGCCACCACGAGGTTGAACTAAAACCGGGTATGGTCATTACTAATGAACCAGGCGTTTATCGCGAAGGTGAGTACGGGGTAAGAATAGAGAACATTCTTAAAGTTGTAGAAGTAGAACAAAATGAGTTCGGCACGTTTTACGGTTTTGAGACCATCACTCTTGCTCCAATTGCGACCAACGCCCTTGATTTATCAATGCTAGATCAAGCAGAGCTAGACTGGCTCAATCATTACCATTCACGAGTCTATCAAGCACTTAGCCCTTTTCTTGATACGCAAGATAAAAACTGGCTTCAACGCACAACCCAACTTATTGAGAAATAGGATATCAGCAAGCTTTATAACGTTTTCATTTTCATCTCAAACTCCTTGTTTGCCAGCCTTCGGGCTGGTTTTTTTTATAGAGATAACGGCGTGAAAAACAAAAACGCCCCGCAATGTTAGCGAGGCGATCAATTAAATTAAAATGATGCAGTTAAAATGCCCTATTGACGACACTTCTGAGCATCAAAATCAACGACGATGGCGGCATTCTCAAAGTCACCAGATACTTTAACATAGCCCCAGTAGTTACTCTGATTTGACAACGTAATACACTCTCCATTACCAATATTATCTGACCACCCGTGAAGATTAGTACCATCCGGCCAACCAGAGTTACTGTATTCAAGCTTTAGGTTGCCCGTACCGTTTCCCGTCGTTATCGCCAGATTTGAGCTCTCATTCACCGCTGGCACGCTCAGCCAAATGGTTTGTTGATTTGCCAAGCAAACGGGCTCTCCTGCTGTTAGGCGTCCACCGCTTACTTTACTTTGCACCGCGCAGTCTTGTGGCAATGTGTCATTACCGCCCAACGCTGAGATAACAACAGTATGAGTGGCGGTTGCCGTCAAGCCTTCACTGTCTGTCACACTTAGGCTGACCGAATACTCCCCTTCACTCCCATATTGGTGCGTCGGCTTGGTTTGTGTACTTGTCGAGCCATCACCGAAGTCCCATAAGACGCTGACGATCTTCCCGTTTGGGTCTGTACTGTTTTCACTGCTAAATGTAATGCTTTCACCGACTTTCCCCTTACTGTTTGCGGTTATGACTGCATTAGGTGCACCATTTGAGACAAGGGCTTGCTGCCACTGCTCAAACTCACTTTGATATAAATTCGCCCATTGGGTGATCGTTGCTTTGTAATTGCTCCAATTCCCCTGGCGTGTTTCCACCAGCATTTGGTTTACGTCATCTTTATGATTTTCAAACATAAAACGTACAGCTAAGTACCCCCAACGATAAATTCGATCGACATCAAACCCATCATAAGTAGTCTCGAAAATCTCACTTAAGGTATATGTCGAGCCGTCTAGAATCGTCTCAAGTGCTGCTTGGTTGTCATTTTCTTGAGCGACATACTCTGCAATGCCTTCACTCCACCACACTATTTTTTCAGTTGGATGACTAAACCCTCCATAGAGATCAAATCGACCATCTAAGTAATGCACGTATTCGTGCTCTAAGTTCCAGACAAAGTGATCCGCGTTCGCATAAGAGGCTTCATAAGCAATAAAGTTGGGAATATTCCCCGGCTGGGAAGGATCGCCCTCCAAGTACATACCGCCATTGTCAGTACTAATATCGAAAATTGGCCCTGCGTACTTACCATAATCGGTGCTTGAATCGAAGATATTGACTTGAAGCTGAGTATTGTGGTCATCTTTTACTGGTTGTTCACCCGTTTCTAATGACTGATGAAAGTAACCCTCTTCGTAACCCATTTTAGAACATGCGGCCGCGTGTTGCTCTTGTGTCATATTCTGGGACAATATTCGAATTGTTGGACTACAAGTATAAGTTTGCGATAGCACTAAGCCTTTTAGCTCAGTTTCGAAATTACAAATTCCGAACTCACTACAATCTGCGTAATATGAAGCGGTGTCCGCCGCCGCAAGCCAAACCGAGTCACCCCGACCATACATTTCATACTGTTCAAAGATTCGACTCAGCTGACTCTTCACAACAGAACTCGCGTTACCCGTATACTTGGTCAGACGCCCGAGCTCTCGCCCCGCATTCGCGGCCATAAACTCATCTTCAGCACCGATTGATGACGCCCTCAGAGCAAAATCGCCTAAAGCTTTGGCAAGGTCTGTTTGGTTACCAATTACTTGCACAAATTGCTCGTTCCACTGCCCACCAAACAAAATAGTGAAAACACCATTAACCGCATTGCGCATATACCAGTGCTGGGCGTATTGATCATTCCAACGTGTAAGCCACTGGGTCACTTGCGGTAAGTACGCGTGCTGCAAGCCCACACTATCCATAGTGATGATGACTTCACTAAGCACTTTGCCGTGACGGTCGCTGTTCTCATAGAAGTTTGCGTTATTAACAAACGCATCCACGGATTCTTTCACCGCTGGTGTGACCCATTCAATAAATGAGATGTTGTCATTGTAAAACTCGGCGTAATAACCCGCGCGTAAGTATAAGAACAACGTTTCTAGTTCATCGCTCCCGCCACCTGTATACCCCTTCGCCAATGTCGTAGTACGCTTCGCAATGTTGTACATATGATCGGAGCTAAATACCGACTCTTGAATCCGACTTTCAGCAGAGAATAGCTGGTTCACACACGTCGCGCCCTGACTTAAAATTTCGCCGATCAATTGGTTACTGCTTTCGGTAACCAATGCTTCCAAATCACAAGCAGTGCTCGACTCATCAAGACTTTCAAGTGACTGTACTCGAGTTGCCTTGGAGGGCTGAATAGGGAGAGTTGCGGTTGGTTGGTATTCAACTCGATTGGATTCAACACCGTGTGTATGAGCCGAATGTGCATGTTGCTCTGTAACTTGAGAAACTGGCTCGCTTAACGCAAATACGCCAGTGCTGGTTAATGTTGTCGCAATCGCGACACTCAAAGTCTTCAGTTCCATCTAATTTCTTCTATATTGAGTTTTCCTTAGATGCATTACGTCTTTTGCATCGCCACTGCCCTTATTACTGCAAGAGCATCTCCATATAATCTACTCGCAAGATAAGAAGAAACATTTTGTTAACAAATAGATGTGGCGGTATCAGTTTTTGGTACCAGAAGGAACACGGAGTGAGCTTTTAAAATTCGTATTTGTTAAAAAATAGAGATGATCTAGAGAAGAAACGTGTAGTTAAACGGGTATACCCAGCACGTTAAATGGCTAGGTATACTCCAAAGTGGGTCGGTAAAAATTCGCGAATCAAAGCCCCTGCAGAAGGAATCGGGCAATGGGCGAATACTTTGTAGGTTCTAGGCTGCTTTGTGGTCGAAGAGTGCGGTAATTTGCTCTTTTAACGCGTGCAAAAATTCGGTATTTGGTGTGTTTTCAAGGTACATTTCATACTCTTTAGAGTTATAAAAGTACTCATGTGCAGATGCGTTAAGGATCTTACTAAAAGATAGTGTTTCCAACTCGTCTTCAAGGGAACGACTGCTCAGTTCACCATATCCTAAACCGCTATCCTCAGCGAATTGGGACTCTATGTTGCTGACATATAAAGCACAATCCTTAATACAGAACTCGACATTACTTATACGTTGCTCGATGTCTTTGAGCTGATCACTGTTCCATTTAGACTTCTCTTGCTCAAGCTTATCAATAAGCCCACTTTCACGAAGCCTTGAATTGTTATCTTTAATTCTTAGTAGCTCATCAAGCACTTTATTAAACTCAGTTTCAGCTCTAAGTCTTAAGATTTCCAAATCCTTGGAGAACAGCTTTGCTTTAAGTTCACTCGCTTGGTACAAGCCAGAGATAGCAGCATTTCTTTTAACTCCAAACATAAAAACCCACCCAAAAGATACTTATTAAAAAGTAGCACACAAAAAGCCAGATAGAAGACGCAAGGTTTTCGTCATTAGGCTACATTCTACGAACGACACTCGATTGTAGCGCAATAAACAGAATTTTCATCACCATGAAACACATACTATTTGAATGAAAATCACACAGTTACTTTGATAAAAGTATTTATTTCAGAAAGAGTAAGACGTAAGTATGTGATGATGTATATTGACGCTTCAAAACAAAAAACGCCCACACTCTACTACCCAAGTCAAACACTAATGTCAGAAACTGGACAAATCACTCACTATTTACAGTAATAAGAAGTCACTGTTTCATTGAAAATCAAAGTGTCAACATAAAGATGGGAAGTAACCGAATCATAGACGGCATCGCTGATGAAACGTTAGAATGCCACTACTTTAATAATCTTCCATAATATTTATGACCGACGCTGATATTGAGCTACAACACCTTTGGTTAGAAGTCCAAACCGAACGCTGGCAAAATCTGCCACGCTTTTTATTCAGTTACTACTGCTACAAGCACAACCTTGTCAGTAAAACCAACAAAGTTTGCTGGGAGACGGCACGTGCAAGACTGCCCGCTTCAACATCAATAAAAGAGCGAAAAAAGGCGGTGGTTGAACCGTTAGTCCTCGAGGAAGCCGTGGTTGGGTTATTGAAAGCCATCAGCAAAGATGGGGAAATGACATTTGACGTGATGGGAACCACACTTGATACGTTTTTGCATTATGTTGTGATTAGCAAGGAAGAAAAAGCGCGACTTAAATCAAACATGCCAGCTAGTTGGTATCAGCAATCAAACAAGTCGCCTTTGGCACGTTTCGAGCAAGCTGGCATTAAGCTACCAGAGTGATATGTCAGTCATCGCTGAAGATACACAAAAAAGACAAGCGCCTACAATGAGGCGCATTTGGTCAAAAATTGAGGTGCCCCTAAACAAAAGTGCAAAGTGACCAACAAAGAAAAAGTTTGGTTACTCTTGAATGCCTCGAATGCGTACATTACGTCTACGCAAAACTTCTAATGTCACGAGCAAACACACCGACATAAAAATCAACAACGTAGCGACCGCCAATATGGTCGGACTAATTTGCTCTCGAATTCCTGACCACATCTGCCTCGGAACGGTTTTTTGTTCTGCCCCAGTCAGGAATAACGCCACCACAACCTCGTCGAACGAGGTGCCAAAAGCAAACAAGCCGCCAGATATCATCCCCGGACGAATCAGCGGAAAGGTAATGTGTCTGAAAGTATAAACAGGGTTTGCGCCTAAGCTAGCCGCCGCTTTTACCAAGCTATGGTCAAAGCCGCTTAACGTCGCAGTAACGGTAATGACGACAAAAGGCGTACCTAACGCAGCGTGTGCCAAAATGATGCCTAAATAAGTTTGTGATAAGCCAAAGCGTGTGTAGAAAAAGTACATCGCAGCAGCAGAGATAATGACTGGTACGATCATGGGTGAGATCAACAGCGCCATAATCGTATTGCGAAAAGGCAAGTTACTACTTGCTAAACCCAACGCCGCCAGAGTTCCTAGCCCTGTTGCAACGAGTGTCGCCATAAAAGCAATAAACGTGCTGTTTTTCAGCGCCAACAGCCACTGATCACTAGTAAACATTTCTTGATACCAGCGAGTAGAATACGCTGCCGAGTCAAGGTTTAACATCCCCTCGGTAAAAGTAAAGTAAGGCGTTGCATTAAACGATAACGGGATGATGGTCAGAATTGGAGCGATTAAAAAGAACAGCACCACCCCACAAAAAGCTAAGTAACCTGCGTAAGCAACTCGCTCTACTTTTGATGCATAGTTTGGTAATGCCATGGTTATCCCCCTACCTTAAGGTTGTTAATGCCAACCACACGGTTGAACATATAAAACAGAACCAGTACAACGAACAAAAGCAGTCCACCCAATGCGCCAGCCATCCCCCAGTTCAGTGATGTCTGCATATGATAGGCAATCATATTGGAGATCATCTGTCCGCTTCTTCCACCAACCAAAGCGGGCGTAATGTAGAAGCCAATAGAAAGAATGAAAGTAAGCAAGGCCCCCGCACCTATACCCGGTAACGTAAGCGGCATATAAACTTTGATGAACGCAATGAAAGGCGTCGCGCCTAGAGAACGAGCGGCTCGGAAATAAGTTGGGCTAATTCCTTTCATTACGCTATACAGAGGCAGGATCATAAAAGGCAACAGAATGTGCACCATAGACACCACCGTTCCGAAGGTATTGTGAATCATCTGAATTCGCTCAGAAGTAAAACCCGACCAAATAAGGAGATCATTAATGACCCCTTGGTTTTGCAGCAGAACAATCCAAGACGTGGTTCTGACTAACAATGATGTCCAAAATGGCAGCAGCACAATAATTAAAAGTAAGTTCGCGCGCTTATCAGGTAAATTGGCAAGCAGGTAAGCAACGGGGTACGCCATCACCAAACAAGTTAAGGTGATTGAAATAGACATCCAAAAAGTTTTAAAGAAAAGGTCGACGTATATTTGGCGTTTTTCTGGTTGGGGCTCAATGTCTCCAAACTCATTCACTTGCAAGTCTAGCGCTGCAAGATAATGACTGAATGTTAATGCGCCACTAAGATTCTTAAACGCCGCCCAATATTTAGGATTAGCCCAACGCTTATCCAGCTTAGCTAGTTGTGTCACCGAGCTCGGCAGCGACGTCAAACGAGACAACTTTCTGCCGGTTTTCATGAGTAAACTGCGCATACCAGACTCTTCAATATTCATCCGGTTGGCTATTTTCGGTAGCTCTTTGCTTTGATAAAGCGCAAGTACCTCAACAGAGAATGCCTCAATGACTTCTTGATGAGGCTGACCTTGATAATCCCAACTTTCTAAGGCTTGAATAGTTTGTGGTAGTGACAGGGATATTTCTCGGTTATCCACGCTTCGATAAAGCATGTCGAGGATAGGAAAAGCAAACGTAAGCAGAATAAAACACACCAATGGCGTTGTGAGCATAATGGAGCGAAGCTTTTTTCGGCGCTCGGCCTTTTGCAACTGCGCTTTCAGATTGGTTTCTTGCTCATGAACTTGGCGTTCGATTTCCAATACAGAATCTAATGCGGTTAGCTCTCGACTCATGCTGCTACCTCGCTACTTTGAGTTTGTGTCCCATCAAGAGCATGGCAATCGTCACTTTGCCAACCAATACGACAAATTGAGCCAGGCGTTAACTGCAAGTGTTTACGATTATCGTTAGGTACTTTAACGATGAAGTGACCAACGCTCTCTACTTCGACGACCAGACGATAATGATCACCGTGATAAATCAATTCTCGTAGGACGCCCGAGACTTGGTTCTCGCAAGACGCTTTCTCTGGTTGAATAACAATCTTTTCTGGTCGAATGGAAAGTGTTGTTCTCTGCCCTTGCTCAGAGACTCTGACAGGTTTCGCAGTAAATAACTCTTTCCCAACGAGCACTTGGCAATACTTTCCGTTCCACTCTTTGACTAAACCTGAGAGTTGGTTGTTTTCTCCGATAAACTGCGCAACAAACGTATTACTCGGAGATTCATAAAGCTCGGTTGATGTCGCGAGTTGTTGCACTTCACCGTGATTAAAAACCGCAATACGGTCGGACATAGTGAGAGCTTCGTCTTGATCGTGCGTCACATACAAAATGGTAATGCCAAGCTTTTCATGCAAATGTTTAATTTCCATCTGCATTTGCTCACGCAGCTGCTTATCTAACGCGCCTAGTGGTTCATCCATCAATACGAGTTTAGGCTCAAACACTAATGCTCGCGCTAACGCAACACGCTGTTGTTGACCACCTGATAACTGCTTCGGGTATCGAGTCGCAACATGCTCAAGCTCGACCATTTCTAATACACTCTGAACTTTGCTTTGAATCGTGTCACTGTCGAGTTTTCGCACCTTTAAAGGAAACGCAAGATTCTCAGCAATGGTCATATGTGGAAACAACGCATAGTTTTGAAACACCATACCAATATCGCGCTTGTGCGGCGCGAGATGATTGACAGGAACGCCATCGATATAAATGTCTCCACCGGTCGCAGTTTCAAAGCCTGCTAGCATCATCAAGCAAGTGGTCTTGCCCGATCCTGACGGCCCCAACATAGTAACAAATTCTCCAGGAGCAATATCTAAGTTGAAGTCTTTCACCACCAAATTCGTGCCATCGTAGGTTTTCTTAACGTGTTGAAAGCTGACATAGTCCTTGTTTTCCGTGCTCATGACTTCCCTCTTCTCATTTTTTGAATATTACGAATGAGTAGAGCGTCAGTTAACGCTCTACTAAACAGCACAATTACAGATTGTATTTGGATAGGTCTAAGCGGGTTTCTAACGCATGTTCAACCATTTGAATGACTTGTTGACGCTCTTCACCTTGTAAGAGTTGGCGTGGCGCACGAACTTGTTCAGAGCCACGTCCGCAGACTTGCTCGGCCAATTTTATGCACTGAACCAGCGTAGGAATGGTGTCTAAACGCAGTAGGGGTAAGAACCAACGGTAGATCTCTAACGCTTCAGCATAACGACCTTGGCTTGCCAGTTTATAAATCGCAACGGACTCTTCTGGGAATGCGTTGGTTAAACCAGAAATCCAGCCGGTCGCACCTAGCATCAATGATTCAAGAGCGATGTCATCAACACCACTGAACACGGTAAAGCGGTCATCAAATTTATTGTAAAGCTCGGTGATACGACGAGTATCAGTGGTCGACTCTTTGATAGCTACAATACTTTCAAACTCAGCCAGTTTCGCCATGATGTCGAGGTTTACATCGACACCATAAGCAACCGGGTTGTTGTAAATCATGATTGGCATTTCTGGCGTTGCTTCTGCTAGTGTGCGGTAATATTCGAACGTTTCGCTCTCAGACGTGCGGTAAACCATGGCAGGCATCACCATACAACCATCGATACCAATTTTGTACGCATCCTGCATGTAATCAACAGCTGCTGTGGTAATAGACTCTGCTGTACCAGCAATCAAAGGCACACGACCATTTACGACTTCTTTTGCCGCTTGCAAGACCTGGCGTTTCTCCTCCGGGTACAACGCGCAGTTCTCACCGACGGTACCCAGGCAGATAATACCATTCACACCATCTTTAATTTGGTTATCTATAACGGTTTGCGTTGCGTCTAAGTCGATTGACTGATCTTGACGAAATTGCGTACTGACCGCCGGATAAACACCTTTCCAATCAATTTTCATGAACTACTTTCCTTATATGTATATTGTATGCAATTTAAATGAACGAGCGAAAATGCTCAGACATGGCTATCTATGCCATTTTCTAACAACACCGCCTTTACAGCGGCCAAATCAGCCAAAGCACTGCCAACTGATTTGTATAAAGTAATGACCTCATCGTTTTGACGTCCTGAGATTTGTTGGACGCAAAGCTGCGGTAATTCCCCTTTGATATCGTCTGAAGTGAACACGCCCTCTTGAATTGGAATGAGAAGATCGCCCGCTTCGGCTAATACATTAATACGGCTATCAACATACACCTGTGCTCGTTGCACTGCTTCGGAGTCGCATTCACGCTTGTCCAAGTCATGATTACCGACCAAATCAATATGGGTGCCCTGCTGCACGTCTGCGCCATTAAACAAAGGCTCTGCTGATGCAGTAATACAGCTGATGATGTCAACATGTTTGATAACGTGGTCCACTTTTTCTACGACTGAAACACGGAACCGACGCTCATCAGGAAGCGACTGATACTCTGAAGATGACACAATGGCATCTACCGTCGCCTCGGCTTTATCTGAGTTACGCCCCCAAATATAAACCTGCTTAAGTGGGCGAACCGCAGCGTATGCCCACGCAAAATAAGGCGCAAGATTGCCCGTTCCGCAGATCAACAGACGATCAGCATCGGGACGCGCCAAATAGTCAGCTGCCAACGCAGAAGCTGCGGCGGTGCGCCAAAACGTTAAAACTTTACCGTCCACGAGTGCGAGCGGCTCACCATCGTTTCGTCTGAAAACAAGCAGCTTAGATGCAAGCGTATCTTTGCCTTGCTCGGGATTATGCGGGAAATACGTAAAGGCTTTCACCGCAATCAACTCCTGGTTCCAAGCTGGAAGTAGCGCAAACGCCTCGTATTCTCCCTCTTCTAAGGGCATGACTCGGCGTTGAGGTATTGTTGCTGGCCGCGAGTACATTTCACGCATCGTTTCAATAAGAGACTTCATTGTTAAACATTGCGCGACTTGCTGTGCTTCGATGACTTTCATCATTTCTCCGAAAACATAAATACAGTTGAGGAAAAGTACGGAACCTCGCTTATGGATGAAAACTCGGCCCCATACAAAAATTAATGCCTAGTTAAGCAGCCAGGTATTGAACTCTTCATTTAGTTCATCCGCGTAGTCTGACCACCATTCATCGTTAATCAGGAAGGCGGTTTGGAAGTTTTGAGGTGCGGTAGGAAGGTTCGCTAAAATGTCTGGGTTCACCTCCGCCGAAGACGACTTACGCGTAGGCCCATAGGCAACGTACTTAGCTTGATCAGCTAATGGTTTTGTTCCTGAAGAAAAAGCAATAAAGTCCAATGCAAGCTTTGTGTTCTCACTCCCTTTAGGTATCGCCCATCCATTCATGTAACCCATTTGACGGTCCCATATAATCCGAAATGGTTGACCTTCATCTTTACGGGCATTGTGGATTCGGCCGTTAAACGCCGAGGCGATCACCACTTCTTTGTCTGCAAGCATTTGAGGTGGCTGGGCACCTGTTGTCCACCACAGCACTTCTGATTTGATCGTATCCAACTTAGCAAAAGCACGCTCACGCCCCGCTTCGGTTTCGAGCAGGCTGTAGACCTCTTCTGGCTTTACACCATCAGCCAATAGTGCCCACTCAAGATTACCCTGAGGTTGTTTTTGCAATGCACGTCGACCTGGAAAAGTTTTTAGGTCAAAAAGATCGGTCAACTTGCTAGGCAAAGCCTTACCTTTAAACGCTTCTTCGTTCACCGCTAATACTGTGGACACAACGATGGTATTGATTGCGCACTCGTGAATCGCACCATCAATGAAATCCTCTTGTGCTGGTGTTCCATCAGCTCCCGGAGGCAAAATACTTGGGCTCACTGGTTCTAATAGCCCTTCTGCACAACCACGAACAATGTCCGGCTTGTCGAGAGAAACCAAATCCCAGCGCACATTGTTCGCTTCCACCTGCGCTTTAATTTCGGCTAATCCGCCGCTGAAATCCTCGGATACGATCTCAACACCTGTTTTTTTAATGAAAGGCTTATGATATGCCTCCACTTGGCTCTTGGTGAATGCACCACCCCAAGATACGACCGTCAATTTGTCTTCAGCATAAGCAGAGGCCCCCAACAGCATTCCTGAAATCAACAGCGCCAATGGTGCTTTGGTCATTCGTGACATGTTTTACTCCTTTTGGTTGTTTTTCTGGAGGCATCCGAGTACGGCTGTTGGACACCAGCCTTGTTAAAATTAAGTTAACATTAGCATCTAATATATTTTATACAATATTTAATATTAAATTTCTCAGGCGAATCGTTGTAGTGAAAAAGGTGAAAGATCAATCGATGTAGGCTTTCCTTCGATAAGCTCTAAAAGGAGATCTGCCGTAATCGCCGCTTGAGTTAATCCAAGGTGTTGGTGGCCAAATGCCAGTAATACATTTCCATCCCAAATGCTATCAATAACCGGTAACGAGTCGACTGTTGAAGGCCGATTACCCATCCACTTTTCTCCTTGCTTGAGTGGATTTAACCCCGATTCAAACATCTCATCGCCTAACTGAAAAAGCATTTCTGAACGTTTCATATTGGGTGGTGATTCTACATCGGCATACTCAACAGTGCCTGCCAAGCGTAGCCCGCCAGACATCGGAGTCATGATGAATTTTCTATCGGCAGAGCTAATAGGAAATGGCAGTACATCACGCTTGTCATCCACCATTAGGTGATAACCACGCTCGGCTTGAATAGGCACTTTGACTCCGGTTAGCTGCCATATCAAAGGCTTAGAATGTACACCAGCGGCAACAATGATTCGGTCAAATGAATACGTTTGAGACTCAACCAGCACCTCGCCATTTTTCGCCAACGCAGATACATCTTTTTGTAAAACCTTACCGCCAATAACTTCAAAAGCTTCACTTAGCTCAACACAGAGCTGATAGGGGTCTAGCGTATGACCTGTATCGGGAAAAAAGACGCCGACACGAACCTTATGGCTGAGATCAGGTATCCGCTCTCGAATCTCCTCTTGTGTCCAAACTTGATACGCCACACCGTTTTTAGCCAGTGAGTTAAGCGTGCTTTGATAATTCTGAAACAGTTTCTCGTTTTCAAAAGTGAGCAATGAACCATTCATTTTTATTAGATGCGCTTTTCCGATTGAATCAAGCACGCCACGCCAACTTTCCACTGACCGCTCGTTAAGACTCTTAATCGCGTTTTTTGCCCGCTCCGCGGCTGATGGCTTGGTTTGTAATAGAAAACGAATCATCCACCCGATTGTGTTTGGAATATCTTGCCAACGGATCGAAACCGGACTTTTGGGATCTAGCAGCATTTTAGGTAATTGTGGAAGCAGCGCTGGCGTTGCAAGAGGGAAGATTTGCTCAGTCGCGATATGGCCTGCATTTCCCTTAGAGCATCCATTCCCCACGCCATTGGGATCAAAAATCGTGACTTGATAACCTTGCTGCTGCAATTTCAAGCCAATTGATAAGCCAATAATCCCCGCACCTATCACAGCGATCCTTTCCTTTTTAGTTTCATCCTTGACCAACATAAATATGCTCCGAGTCACACTTGAAAACGTAGATTGTATACAATATATTTTACATTACGTTAACATCACTATTGTTTAATTCAACCATTTTTTCAGCAAGGAGCGAAAAATGAGACAAGGAACTTTTTTCTGTATTGATGCCCACACCTGCGGCAACCCAGTTAGGCTGGTAGCAGGCGGTGTGCCTCCACTCGAAGGCAATACCATGAGCGAAAAGCGCCAATACTTTCTTGAGCATTATGATTGGATTCGTCAGGCACTCATGTTTGAGCCTCGCGGACACTCAATGATGTCGGGGTCAGTTGTCTTGCCTCCTTGCAGCGATAACGCAGACGCTTCAATTCTGTTTATTGAAACCAGTGGCTGCTTACCAATGTGTGGCCACGGCACCATTGGAACCGTCACTACCGCTATCGAGAACCGCCTTATCACTCCCAAAAAAGAAGGACGTTTGATACTTGATGTCCCAGCAGGACAAATCGAAGTGCACTACCAAATAAAAGGTGACAAGGTAACGTCGGTGATGATATTTAACGTACCAGCTTACCTTGCCCACCAAGACGTAACCGTGGACATAGAGAGCTTAGGTGAGCTCACTGTCGATGTTGCTTATGGCGGAAACTATTACGTAATCGTCGATCCTCAAGAAAACTACGCCGGACTTGAACACTACTCTCCAGATGAAATATTGATGCTTTCACCAAAAGTTCGCGAAGCGGTATCTCGAGCGGTTGAATGCGTACATCCAGAAGATCCAACAGTATGCGGTGTTTCTCATGTGCTATGGACCGGTGAGCCCACTCAAGAAAACGCCACCGCCCGAAATGCTGTGTTTTACGGCGACAAAGCGTTGGATCGTTCGCCATGTGGTACGGGAACAAGTGCACGTATGGCGCAATGGCATGCAAGAGGCAAACTCAATCAAGGGGAAGACTTTGTTCACGAAAGTATCATCGGCAGCCTATTTCAAGGACGTATAGAAGGCATTACCGAAGTGAATGGCAAAGCGGCTATTTTGCCAAGCATTGAAGGATGGGCACAAGTATACGGTCACAACACGATATGGGTAGACGATGAAGACCCATATGCGTACGGATTTGAAGTGAAGTAATAAGGATAGTAAGGAAGAATGATGACCCCACAAGAACCAACCACTTTTTACGCAGTCAACGCCTTTACTGGTGAGCCTCTACCTATTGCGTTTCCGGTACATGGAGAGCAAGAAGTTAATCAAGCCGCCTCAGCCGCCCAAAACGTTGCGCGTGAGTTTCGCCAACTAAGTAATGCAAAGCGATCGAGCTTACTTTGCTCTATCGCCTCTGAATTGGAAGTGAAGAGTGAAGAAATCGTTGCTCGTGCTCATTTAGAAACTGCCCTTCCCGAAGCACGTTTAAGCGGTGAAATAGGACGTACCGCCAACCAATTACGACTATTTGCCGAGGTTGTGAGCTCGGGTAATCACTATCAAGCAATCTTCGATACGCCAAACCCAGACCGCCAACCACTGCCAAAACCAGATATTCGTCGTCAGCAAATAGCAATTGGCCCTGTCGCCGTGTTTGGTGCGTCTAATTTTCCGCTCGCATTTTCTACTGCAGGAGGTGATACGGCTTCGGCACTGGCTGCTGGCTGCCCTGTGATTGTAAAAGGCCATACCGCCCACCCTGGCACCAGTCAACTTGTTGCTGAGTGTATTGAGGCTGCACTTGAGAAAGAGTGCTTACCGCAAGCCATCTTCACGCTATTGCAAGGTAACAAACGTGCACTTGGCCAAGCACTCGTTACCCATCCAAAAATTAAAGGGGTTGGGTTTACAGGTTCAGTCGGTGGTGGCCGTGCGCTGTTCAATCTAGCCCAGCAAAGACCAGAGCCAATCCCCTTCTATGGCGAACTAGGGGCGATTAATCCAACATTTATTCTCCCTTCAGCCATACGGGCAAACGCATCATTGGCTGAAGAATTTGTGGCTTCTATGACTTTGGGCTGTGGACAATTTTGTACAAAACCAGGCGTTGTATTTGTCTTGAATTGCCCAGAAACGCAAGCCTTTATCGAAACCGCTCAAGGGTTAATTCGACAACAATCAACGGCCACTTTGCTAACGCAAGGAATCCGAGAAACATATGAATCCGAAGTGGATAAGCGAACTTCCGAAACAGGCATTAACGTCACTCGTTCTGAACAAGCAGAAGCGACCAATGTCTCACCAGCACTGTTCGTGACGGACAGTAAAAACTGGCGTAAAAACCCACAATGGGAGGAAGAAATATTTGGTCCTCAATCGTTAATCGTAATCTGTGAAGATTTCGATGACATGTTGAAACTGAGTGATTCACTGACTGGCTCGCTCACCGCAACCCTTCACACTACCGCTGAAGACGAAGAACAAGCGAAGCAACTGCTTCCAAGTTTGGAAGAAATCGCGGGACGCATTGTATTCAACGGTTGGCCAACTGGCGTCGAGGTTGGTTACGCTATGGTTCATGGTGGACCATATCCTGCTTCAACCAATTCTGCCTCAACATCTGTCGGTGCGGAGGCTATTCATCGTTGGTTGCGTCCGGTCGCTTATCAAGCTTTGCCAGAATCTTTATTGCCGGATTCATTAAAAGCGTCGAACCCACTTGGTATTCAACGCGCCATAGATGGCAAAGTTTCCCAATAAGCTCACCAAATGGCTCAAAAAGGCATCAACTGATGCCTTTTATTTCACTCTACTTCTCAAAACCTTCTTTCCTAGTTGGTTTGTGCCAGAAAAACAATAAACTACTAAAGTAAAATGGATTGGATACAATATTAATTTCACGGGAGACTTCAATGTCACAGAAACCTGTTTTTAAAACGCGCACTCAGCTCGTTGAGGAAGCAATTCGAACTCAGATCTTGAAGGGCGAGTTAAAAACTGGTCAACCTTTACGTCAAGATGCGTTAGCAAAAGAGTTTAATGTTAGCCGAATTCCTGTGCGTGAAGCGTTAGTTCAATTGGAAGCACAAGGACTCGTTAGCTTTGAACCTCACAAAGGTGCGACGGTCACTGAGCTATCTCCAGAGAAAATCAATGAGCTATTTGAACTGCGCGCTGTCGTGGAATGCCACATTTTAGAGCGCGCGATTCAAAATATGACAGACGCTGACCTTGAACGCGCGCGCGAAGTTCGCGAACGTTTCGAGTCAGTAGTGAACAGTGGCGACGAAGTAGAAGAATGGAGCAACTACAACTACGAGTTCCACAAAGCCCTATATGCGCCAGCCAACATGCCTGAAACTATGGACGTCATTTACAACCTGAACACAAAGTGTGACCGATACATACGCATGCAGCTATTGTTTACTACAGGCATTAAAAAGGCAGAAGAAGAGCACTTAAACTTGTTTGAAATGTGCCAAAATCGCGATATCGAAGGCGCCAAGTACCTGCTGAAAAAACACATTCTAGAAGCGGGCACAGCGATTCGAAACCTGCTGCTTGAAAGGCAAAATATCAGCCAGTAAACGGAATAACGAATAAGGTGATGTTCGAGGATGAATGTTGGACCAAAGTTTTTACTCGCAGCGCTACGACAAAAGATTAAAGAAGAAGGGCTTTGCTACAACTCCTTGTCAGAGAAAAGTGGCATCCCTTTATCTAGTATTAAACGCCACCTACATAATCCAGCTTTAGGTTTGGATAAAGTACTTATTTACCTGAACTACCTGAATACCGATCTCATCGAACTCGCAACCTTAGCCAACGAGCTTCAGCACCAAAACGAGCAAATGCTAACAGATGAAGAGAGCGCCCTTTTCGTTGAGCATCCTTATTTACTTGATTTTATTTATATGCTGACTTCTCGTGATATTAAACCGCAAGAGATAGCCCAAACTTACGGACTTTCTGATACAAGCTTACGATTCTATTTGCGTATCGCGGAAATTCTAGGATATGTCGAAAACTTCGGAGACGGCTTGTTTTACCGTTCTGGTCGTCGATTTATTATGGAAGAAGGTACGGCATTAGACACCTTATTCAAAGAGCGATTTCAACAAGATTCGCTTTCTCATGATATCAACCCAGGCGTATGTATAGGTCGCATTAGGCTCACCGAAGAGCAGAAAGTGCAAATAGAGGACGAGCTTTGTAATAAATTAGCGAAACTTAACGCAGTTAACACTTCCAACAATGAAGGTGAACTAACAAATATATTAATGCGCTGCACTCCCGGTGCTCAGATATTTTTCGCTGATGATTTACCTAACATTGACGGAAGCCTATTAAAGCACGTCGCTCAACTCACTAAATTAAGTTAAAGCATCAGACAAATAAATCAAACAAACCCCTGATAACATCATATATCCCTACCAAACTATTGATTCAAAGCGTTTCCTGAATCTAATTCTGATTTAGCAAGCATCGCTTAGTCAACTAAGAACTTGTCTTAATTTCACACTTATTAATTGTCTTGTTAGATCTTTTGAAATAGACAGAAAACTTAAGTAATGACTCATTTAGCTTAAGGATAAAAGACAACTTTTTTACGTTATTTACCTCACACTATTTAACTATAAATTTGCAGACGAACAAATTAAATTAATACATTCACCTAGCTAATAAAAACAAAAGCAAAACACATAATTATAATTCTATTATTTATAAGGACATAGAAAAGTGAAATTTAAGTATTCTTTAGCAACGGCAGTCACTCTCGCATTATTACAAGGCTGTGGCGGTGGCGGCGGTGATAGCTCATCACCTACTCCGTCCACTAGCAGTGCAAACGGTCCAACATGGAAAGTTCATGATTTTAGCCAATCGTCGAAAACGTTTATCAACCAATGTGAAACGCCCCGCGTCGGACTGGACCCATATGACAACTATGCCGCCTATCCAGATAAATTGGGCTCTGCATTACACGAAAAACTCTTTTTAAGAGCTTTTACTAACGAAACGTATCTATGGTATGACGAGGTTCCTGATAATAATCCAGCAAACTACAAAACTGTTACTGATTACTTCAATACGCTGGTCACCTCTGCTACTACCGCGAAGGGTAAACCAAAAGATCGCTTCCATTTTACCGTCCCTTATGAGGATGATATGAAATCATCGCAATCCGGTTTAGTTGCTGGATTTGGTTTTAACTGGGCATTCCTACGTGGCGTACAACCTCGAGACGTTCGTATTTCCTACACTGAAGAAGCCTCGCCAGCTGATAGAAGCGGCATTGCTCGTGGTGATAAGCTTCTGAAAATCAATAATATTGATGTGGTTAACACCGGTAGTCAGTCCGACATTGATTTTATTAATAAAACGCTCTTTAACCCTGACATCAATCAAGATTACACCTTCACATTTGAGAGTGTTGGCGGTCTAGAGAAAACCGTGACGCTTACCGCCTCTGATGTCATGACCTCTCCAGTTAAAAATGCCAAAGTGATTACACAAAATGGTATGCGGATCGGCTATCTGCAATACAACTCCTTTGAACCAAGCGCTCAAGCCCCGCTTATTGAGGCGTTCAGTACGCTCTCAGCAGAGAATGTTGACGAGATCGTCGTTGATTTACGTTACAACGGCGGTGGCTTAGTCCTTCAGTCCTCGCAAGTAGGCTACATGCTAAGCGGTGCTGGTCAGAACCGAGTCTTCAGTGAGTTGATTCATAATGACAAAGTGATGCGTACCATTAAAGATGGGGATAACATCTATCGCTTTACGAATCTAGCAATAGACTGGGCAGCACAGAAATATTCGGATCAAGTGCTTCCGACACTGAACAAAAAGCGCGTATATGTGCTGACTTCAGGAGGCACGGCTTCCTCAAGTGAACTGCTAATCAACGCTTTGCGCGGCATTGATGTGGAGGTTATCCAAATAGGTTCAACAACCACAGGTAAACCGTATGGGTTCTCACCAGAACAAAACTGCGGCACTATGTACTACACTATTCAGTTCAAGTCGGCGAACGAGAAAAAATTTGGCGACTTCGCTGATGGTTTTATTCCTACTCCAAAGAGCCAAATCAATACCGAGCTAGGCTTAAACAATAGAGTGGAAGGTTGCTGGGTCAATGATGACCTAACAAAACCATTAGGCGATCCGTCTGAAGGTATGCTTTCTGCGGCGCTAAACTACATGGAAACAGGAACCTGTCCGCCAGTATCCCCTTCAAGTTTCAACGCCATGCCGCGTAACATTTCATCTCCGGAGTTAAGCGATCTTCGCTCTCCGCTACGAACAGAGGCAATTCATGTTGAGATCAACTAACTTTTTACGAATGCTGATTCGGGTTGCGCTTTTCCTAGGCACTTCAATTTCTTTGATAGGATGTCAAGCTATGTCACAAGAACCCGTTGAAGCATTGAGTAAAAAGAACTCTCCGGAAACAGTCATAGAAATTCAAAACGCGATCGCAGAAATCCAAGGGACACCAGCACCTAGAATCGCAAATAACGTATTTGAATCCTCACCGCATTTGTTGATTGAAAAAGGACGAGTAAAAGGTAACAACAATCAACTGCTGGATGGCAGCTATACGGATCTTCCAGACCAATATACGTTGCAGATAAGAGGTGAAACCTGTGGCTTGTACTACGCCAAAACAGATACCTTTGTCACTCTCAGTTCACTAGATTGTGAGCCCATCATTAAGTTTTAGATCTCCCAAAAAGAGAAGCCCGCTGATATCAGCGGGCTTCCTACTTTATTGTTCAGTGTGAAACGGTCAACGTTACTTTAGTTCAATCCATGCTTTGCGCTGTTGCTTATCCATGTATGACCAAGCTACAAAGCGGCTCACTTTCTGTCCTTGGCTCATTTCAACCACACGAATGGCTTTCACACCCAATTTTTCAAGCTGCTTGCGCATCGGGCGAACGTTGTCTTTTTTGGATATGAGTGTTGTAAACCACAAAACCTGCGCGGCAAAAGCTTGGCTTTCATTCGCCATTTTTCGGATAAACGCCGCTTCTCCGCCTTCACACCACAATTCAGCGTTTTGACCGCCAAAATTCAACGCAGGCTTACTTGTCTTTACTGGTGCGGTTTGAGGTTTTAGCCCTTTCTTGCGCTGGTTTGCTTTTAGATTATCGATTTTACGCTGGCTGCCCATAGCGGCATCTTCCGCCGAACGGTGGAATGGCGGATTACATGTCGTCACATCATAACGATCATTCGGTTGAATGATACCTCGATAAATATTGGCATCATTGTATTGCTGTACCAGTGCAATTTTTCCCTTCAAAACACGATTGTGCTCTACGATCGTTTGAGCCGATTGGATGGATTTTGGATCGACATCGCTGCCCGTATAGTGCCAACCGTATTTTGTTACACCAACAATCGGATAAATACAGTTTGCTCCCACGCCAATGTCCAACGCTTTCACTTTTTGGTGCGCGTACTGACCTTTTACTTCACTATCAAGTAGTTCTGCCACTCGGTGAATGTAATCAGCGCGGCACGGAATCGGTGGGCAAAGGTAGGTGTCGGGAATGTCCCAGAACTCGACACCATAATACGCAGCAAGCAATGCTTTATTGAGCATTTTAACCGCGTTAGGATCAGAGAAGTTTATGGAATCTTCCCCTTTCGGATTTTTGATAACGAATGGCTTTAACTGTGGTTCACTTTCCACGAGTTTTTTAAAATCGTAACGACCTCGATGAACATTACGCTCATGCAAACCATTCTTCGCTATTTTTATGAACTCGACTTCGCTCTTTCCTGCAGGCTGAGGGGATTTGCGCGCAACTTTGTCTTTAACACGCTTCGGCTTGTCTTTATTCGCGTCTTTCTTCTGACCCGCCATTGAAGCCTTTGGCTTTGCTTGCTTCGCGTTGTGATTATTGTTCTTCATTCAAATTCGCTTTTAAATCGAGGTAAATCATAAACAAACGAGCATCAAATTCGAGTTGGTGATACTCAGGCTCCATATAGCAACATAACTGATAGAACGCCTTGTCGTGGTTTTTCTCACGAGTATGTGCCAACTCATGTACCACCAGCATTCTTAATAGTGGCTCGGGCGCATCTTTAAATACATTGGCAATGCGAATCTCGTTTTTCGACTTCAGCTTACCGCCATGGTTTCTACTGATTACACTGTGCAAACCAAGCGCGTTGTTTACCGCGTGAATTTTCTTATCGTAGACAACTTTACTGATTGGCGCGGCTTTCTTCATGTAGCGGTTTTTGATTGCCATGGCGTACTCATAGAGCGCCCTTTCGCTTTTGATTTGGTGCCTATCGGAATAACGCTTTTCGAACCAAGGAACAAACTTGCCACTCGCTATCAATGAGCTCACCTGCTCTACGATGTTTTGTGGGTAGCCTTGAATGTATCGAAGTGACGGATGCATAGAATTAACGTCTGTTATGACAAAATAAAGGCGCTCAATATACCTGAGATAAAGGACAGTTTCACCTTAGCTTTCGCCTTTCATTTATTGTGAAAGGCCGTTAAACTTCGCCTCCCAATGATAATGGAGAGAAACTCAATGAAACGTGTCGTCCTTTACGTCAAAGACAAATGCCCTCACTGCAAAGATGCTCAACGTTATCTGGATTCGAAAAATATTAACTATCGTTTGTGCAATGCTAAGATGCAACGCGGTCGCAAAGAACTTGATGCGCTTGGTGCTCGTTCAGTGCCAGTTTTAAAAATTGGTGATCGGGTAATGATTGGCTGGAACCCAAAGAACTTCGAGAAGATGTACAAAGGCGACTAGTGCTCGGACGATGAATCTGCGCTGCGTTTAAACGTAGCGCTTGATAAAGTCGATAAACGTTCGATCTGCTATTGATAAATACCCCTGCTTGCGCCAAGCAAGTGCCAGATCCAGCGTCACTGGTGGTTCAAACGGTAAGCCAACAACGCCCGACTCATGTTGAGTCACCAATTCCAGTAACGCGGTAATCGCAAACTCTTGTTTTACAATACTCAAAATCAAAGGCAGTAAGTTGGTCTCGAATGATGACTTCATGGTAAACCCATGCTCCTCACTCACCTGATCCAAAAATTCGCGGTGAAAATAGCCATGCTGAAACATAACCAAATCGTGTTCAAAGAACTCATCAAAAGTAAGAGCGTGTCGCTGGGCTAACTCATGCTCAGGTGAAACAACTGCGACCATTTGGCTAGTAAACAAATGGTCAGTTTCTAGATCATCAGGCACATTATCACAACTGATCACACCAATATCGAGTTGACCATTGAGCAGCATACGACGAATCGATTGAGTTCCAGCTTCGACCAAGGTCAATTTTAACTCAGGGAATTGGCTTTTAAACGCCATCACAATTCGTGGAAAGAAATAACTGCCCATCATTGATGGCGTCCCTAGTCTTACTTCGCCTTTCGCTAAACCTTTCAACTCATCAATCGCGAGCTGCGCGTCGTGCAACTGTTGAATCACCCGCTTAGCATGTACAAATAACGTTTCGCCCTCTTTCGTTAAGCTGATTTTTTTATCATCACGGCGAAATAGGGTAACGCCCAAAGACTGCTCAAACTTTTTGATAGAAATGCTTAATGCGGGCTGGGCAATATGCAGGGCTTTCGCCGCATGGGTAATGTTTCCGTGTTCAGCGACCGCCAGAAAATGTTTAAGTTGTTTCGATTCCATTAGATCAAAAATATATGGTGTCCATATTTTTAATATATTTTTTTAATTTATAACGAACTGATAGATTGATCACAGTCTCTCCATTTGCTCACATTAGGCAGGATTCATGGTCAGTTTTGGCACACCGGAATACAAACGCATTACGCTCTCGCTAGCGCTTGGTTCCTTCTTGGTTTTTTCAAATTTATACCTACTACAGCCAATGCTGCCCACTTTTGCTCAAATTTTCACGATCTCAGAAACGCAAGTGAACTGGTTATTTGCGGCCTCAACACTCGCTCTCTCTTTTAGCCTCGTTCCAATGGCTGTGTTGTCAGAATCAGTGGGAAGAAAGCCAGTCATGATGGCTGGTCTGTTTTCGATTCCTACCCTTTCCGCTTTGATGCTATTTGGTGACTCATTTCTGTTTTTGGTGGTATGTCGAGCACTGATCGGTGTCGCGCTCGCAGCTTTTGCTGCAGTCGCCGTGGCTTACATGGCAGAAGAGCTCGACAAGCACGCTTTCTCGATGGCAATTGGAACGTACATTGCGGCTAACTCATTAGGCGGTATTGCAGGGCGTATTAGCGGCGGCTTATTGGCGGACAATTTCAGTGTTGATGTCGCCATTGAAGTTATGATGGTGTTCACTCTTCTTGGTGTCATTGGCGTTCACTATTTATTGCCAACACAGCGCAACTTCACCCCGTCATCAAGCAGCTTGCGCTATCAAAATCGTGCGCTTATTGGTCATTTTAAAAACCAACGCGTGTGGTTCGCAATGCTGATAGGAGGACTCAACTTTGCTTTGTTCGTCAACCTTTACTCCGTCATGGGTTTCCGTCTGGTGAGTGAACCTCACAATGTGCCCGTCGGGTTGGCCTCACTGATCTTTATTTGTTACTTGGGAGGGACTTTCTCCTCTCGTTGCGCAGGCCACTGGAGTAAACGTTATTCATCAATCCTCGGTATGTTCTTAGGCGCGATAGTGAGCATGGCGGGGATGTGGATTGCGGCGGTTGAAAGCTTGACTGCAATGCTATTTGGGTTGTTGCTGATAAGTTTTGGTGCCTTCTTTACTCATACCCTCGCCTACGGTTGGGTCGGTCAGAACGCCACTCGCGCCAAAGCCACCGCGACAGCGCTCTACTTAGTACACTACTACGTAGGCGGTAGCTTAGGAGGATTCTTACTTCTTTATTGTTGGCAACATGGTGGTTGGTCGAGTGTTCTTATGGGAGGAAGCGCAGTCTACCTAGCGATGTTTGCTGCAATTGCGTATTTGAAACACATTGCCGAAAGAAAGCATACTGACCAAACACCTGACGCTGCGAGTTTAAAGAGTAGCTAAGGTACGCTCATTTGCGTAATACCTCTCTGGTTACTTGGATAACCAACTCTGCTATGCTTGCGCTACTTTAATAAAAACCAGAAAGTCGTATGTCAACGCGTTCAACACAAAACACAGATATCGAAGCGATCACTCAACAGGTCGATCAATGGCTCAACGATGTAGTAATCGGTCTCAACCTTTGTCCATTTGCTGCCAAGCCGCAACGTAATAAACAAATCAAAATCTTTGTTAGTGAAGCGACTCAAGAAGAAGCGCTTCTAGAAGATATTTTATTGCAGCTGATTGAGCTGAGTAACACAGAACCCGAACAACTTGAGACCACGTTGGTTGTGGTTCCCAACATGCTACAAGATTTCTGGGACTACAACTTTTGCATAGATTGGGTTGAAGGATTAATTAAGCAGCAAAACTGGGAAGGTGTTTTCCAAGTAGCGACTTTCCATCCTGATTACTGTTTTGGCGGCGCAAGGCCTGAAGACGACGAAAACCTAACCAATCGTTCTCCTTACCCGATCTTCCATTTGATTCGCGAAGAGAGTATGGAAAAGGTACTAAAACACTATCCTGATCCTGAATCCATTCCCGATACGAACATCGCTCGTGTTTCCGCCCTTTCAGAGGAAGAACGTAAAAAGCTGTTCCCTTACCTATTTCGTTAAGCACCACCATTCCCAAAGGCAGATTTATCACCAGTTAGATGCAATGCCCTTGGGGTTCAAAGTGCGGTTTGGTATCATTGCCGCTTCAATCGATTCAATGGAAATTAGAATGCAACTGTCAAAGCTAACCCAAGAGATTTTTGATCACTTATACCGTGATATCACCGAGTTCCGTAGTACGTTCGACTTACCAGTCGCAGACGCTGCAAGCCTTGATACGCAAGCAGACACACTACACACCTCTTTGGCGATCGAAGAGCTAACAGAGCTAGCAGAAGCAGATTGTAAAACTGAGCAAGCAGATGCCATCGTAGACAGCGTGTATGTATTAATGGGCCGTCTCGTTCATCTTGGCCACAGCAAAGTAGAAGACAACCTGGCGATCAGCTACTTAATTGATCTTCTATTAAACGTTGCGGTAAACCGTGGTATCGAATTTATTCCTTGCTGGGATGAAGTCCATTCAAGCAACATGAGCAAAGTATGCCGTAACGAGCAAGAGTACTCAGAAACAGAAGCATTCTACGCGGAACAAGGCATCAAGTTGATGGCGGTGCAGAAAGGTGAATACATCATCGCGAAATGCGCCGAAGATTTCGTATCGGAAGGTAAAACCATTCGTAAAGGCAAAGTACTCAAATCTGTTTACTACCGCCCAGCAGATCTAAAACCGTTAACTCAATAAGCGTTGAGTTTGGCTTTCTCGATTAAAAAAACGACCTCAAGTAGGTCGTTTTTTTATTGTCCCTAAATACTAATCAAAGATTAAATAAGGTTGCTCATCTACGATGACCTTTTTGACTTGAGTATTGAACACTTCCCCGAGAGCTTCTTCCGTTAGCACAGTATCGGCACTTCCTGATGAGTGCAGCACACCGTTGTTAAGCAGCAATACTTTATCTGCGTGCTTTAATGTGCGATTGAGATCGTGATTAGCAACCAATACTCCAATTCCCTGCGCCGCCATAGCGTTAATCAATTGATAGAGCAGACCCTCTTGCGCAATATCTAACGGTGCTGCTGGCTCATCCAAAATTAAAAACTGCGAAAAAGGATTAATGGTACGCCACACCTGCAAACATACGCCTGCTAATCGGACACGCTGCCACTCACCACCGGATAATGTTTGAATACTGCGATGAAGCTTATCTTGCAGTTGTACCAGCTCCACCACCATATTGACGGCATCACGCACTTTGATATCCGCAATCTCAGCACCACTTGGCAGAGATAAAGCGAGATACTGAAACACATCAACATTAAACGCTGGGCGCGATTGCTGACACAAATAACCTCGAACATGAGCTTGCTCTGACAACGGTAAAGTAAGCAAGTTTTTGTTGCCAACGTACACTTCACCACTCATACCGTCTCGGTGACTTAACGTACCAGAAATCGCAGCCAATAAAGTACTCTTACCGGAACCATTAGGCCCAACGATATGTACGATTTCGCCAGCTTTGCATTCAAAAGAAAGAGGCAATAATCGACTACCAACCGACATATGTTTAACGTGCATCATGACTCTTCACCAGCATCCAGATGAAAATAGGTGCGCCAATCGATGTTGTCATGACACCTAAAGGTAACTCTGCGGAGTCCAATAACAGTCTTGCGCCGATGTCAGCAAATACAAGCAACGCAGCACCAGATATTGCAGAAAGTGGCAATAAATAACGGTTTTCCGTACCAAAAGCCAAACGCAACAAGTGCGGCACCACCAAACCAACAAAACTGATGATGCCACCCAAAGCGACTGAACTACCCACCAAAACAGAAATGGCGAGGATCAATTTCCAACGCATTTGATGCACATCGACACCCAATTGGGTCGCATGAATCTCACCCAGCATCAATTTATCAAGCGACTTGCCTTTACAACATAACCAGATGAGCACCGGTAACATCACCAAAGTAACGGTATGTTGATACCAACTTGCACCGCCAATACTACCCATTAACCAATACATCAGTTGGCGTAAACTGAGATCATCACTAAAGTAAAATGCCCACGTCACAATCGCGCTCGATAAAATACCCAATGCGACCCCAACCAAAAGCAATCGAGCCGTCGTCAGGTCCATTGCCCTTGCTATCGCCACCAAAACAAACGTGAATACCATCGAGCCTGCAATCGCTGCCAACATAAAAACAATCGGGGTGGGAAGAACAGGTGACGCGAACATGATTAAGACCATTGCTAAGCTTGCGCCACCAGAGATACCAAGCACGCCAGGTTCAGCCAACACGTTCCCAAGCAACACTTGTAACGTCGCGCCAGATACCGCTAACGCAGCACCAATAATTGCCGCAGACACTAACCTCGGTAAACGCAAGTCCACCAATAACTTCTGTTCAAATGCAGATAAGGATTGAAAAGGAGAAAGGAAAATTTCTCCGACCATCAAGTGAATGGCAGAGAGTACAGCGAGCACGATCGACATAACCATCAGGTTACGTTGCCAGCGTCGTTCCTTGTTCAGGATAAGTTGTTGAAAATCCATAGCGGCCGATAAAAACAAACGAGGCTTAACCTTACAGTTAAGCCTCGGTAAATTGCAATTAACTTCTCAAAGCAATGTTGGATTAATCGTAAACCAACTCACCCTCTTCAAAACGGGTTTTCACTTCACAAACCATCAGAGCTGCACGTTGACCTATTGCGACGTGGCGGTTCGGGAAGACAATCGCTTCGTTTTCATTCTTCGCCATTAGTGGTTTGTCGCCATCATGACCAAACACTTCGCCGTGAACAAATGAGGTGAAGTTTTCAACATTATCGTCGAACATAAAGTCAAAGTCTTCGTTCAAACGAACGATTGTGCGACTTACGCGATACTTAATGCATGGTTTTGGTAGGTGCTCTGGCTTCGTTTCCGCAATCAAATTACGTAAAGACAAATCAAACGCGGTCAGTTTATCGAGGTCATTTTCACCAATACGAGCCACGCGTCCAAGCTCCATCGTGAGAGCCTGCGCACCAAAGTTCTCGGCACTGTACCAGCTAAACGTGCTCGATGGTGAGTTTGACAGGAGCACAGCTTCAATGTGTGCACTGTCCAAGAAATCGATCAATGCCTTGCTGCGCACAGGATGACGAGTCTTAGGACTTACTGCAAACGTATAGTGCTTCGAGCCTCTAATCGCGCAGTGTAAATCAAGGTGCCAGCGTGTTGTCGGGTCGGTATCCTGATAAAAATCTCGAACAAGCAGCTTAAGTGTATCGGCGATAACAAGCTCTTTTGTCTGTTTGTGTTCTTTTTCGTCAAACAGACGGTTGAGGTTTTCTTCGAGGAATCGCGTGTGCGCCAGAGTGGACTCTGGGTGAGCGATAATGAACAGACAACGGGTATCGACCGTCTGGAACCCAGATTCTATGTCTTGAATAATGGAATCCACCAGCTCCATCGGTGCGGTTTCATCTCCGTGAACCCCACAAGAGATGATGATGTTCTTCGTATCCTGAGTATAATTCGCAGGGATTACTTCTAATACACCACGCTGATAGAGTTTAAGTTTTACACCGCTAGAAAGCACCTGCTCCGCTGGTGCAACATCAATATGAACATCTAACGTGTCAGTTAAAAACGATTGGCGAAAGAGAGACTTCGTCATGCGTTACTCCTTAATAGCACGGCGGATATGTTAATAAATTGTACAAAGGATTTTTGTTGCTGCGATCTCACTTATGAGTAGAAATCACTATTTCCCTCGAAAATCCGATGCCTTTTCGCGCCAGGCACTCAAATCAAGCATTGAGGCGTTTAATTTTCAAACAATTACAAAGTGTTAGGGCTGTGAACTTTACCACAGCCATGATTAAGATCATTATGATTTGATCAAATTTTTGTAGCTATAAAGCAGATTATGCATCAACACTGCGAAAAACTTAGCCGCGCTGTGCGAGTAAACGCTCAAACTCATCGACTTTTTCACGCACTAGCTCAACACTCTGCTGCCAAAACGTTGGCTGGGTTAAATCCATCGACAGATGCTTTTCGACGACATCTTCCGCCATCATGCAGCCTGTATCGCGCAGCAAATTGATGTAATCGGTGTAAAACGCTTCGCCTTTGGTTTCTCGCTGTGCATAGATACCCTTGCTAAACAAGAAACCAAATAGGTATGGGTAGTTATAAAAGCTCACGCTATCAATAGAAAAGTGCAGCTTGCTTGCCCAGAAGTACGGATCCGGTTCGCTCATTACGTCGCCATACCATTCTTTCCAAGTTTCTGACATCAACTCACAGAAATCATCTGCGGTTAACTCTCCATCCTGGCGGCGTTCATAAAACGATTTTTCAAACTCGTAGCGAACCGGAATGTTGATCATTAAAGCTAGCGCAGATGACAACTCTTCCCACAACATCTCGAGCTTTTCATCAACGCTCTCAGCTTTCGAAATCAAATGATCACGAACGATGTTTTCTGCAAAGATAGAGGCGGTTTCTGCTAACGTCATTGGGTAGTAAGTTTGGCAAAGTGGCAAATCACGAATAACCCAGTTATGGAACGCATGGCCAAGTTCATGTGCCAGAGTCATAAGGTCTGACCGACTGCCACTCCAAGTCATAAACACAAGTGGTGTTCGCGTTGCTGGCAGTTTGGTGCAGTATGCGCCAAGACGCTTGTTAGCATTTGGCGCGGCATCAATCCAACCATTTTGTACCATCAAACGGACAAACTCCGACATCTCAGGGTTTACTGTTTCAAATGCTTCACAAATAACATCAATCGCTTCATCAAAGTCGTAAACCTTCACTTCACCGCTCAAAGCAGGCATAGCCGCCAGATGATTCCAAGGTTTCATCTCATCCAGACCATGTACTTGCGCCATCAATAAACCTGCTTTCTGACCAATAGCTCGACTGTCTTTGGCTACGGTCATCATCGCATTTAAAGTTTCAGCTTGGATTCGGCTACCATGCAAACTCGGCTCTAGGAAGTGAACTTCACGCTTCGTAGAACGCTTTTTGTTTTCAGTTAAGCGCCATCCTGCTAACGCATTCAAAATCGCAGCGAATGATTCTTGATGCGTTTGCATTGCATCTTGTACGCCTCGCCACGCGGCTTCTTGACGCTCGAATTCAGAACCATAAAGAATGCTTGCCGCTTGAGAAAACCCAAGCTCTTCACTCTTACCATCTACATACTTAAGCTTCACTTTCAATGAGCCAGTCAGGTTATCGTATAGGTTACCCCAAGCCGATTTGCCATCCACACTCATCGCAGCCAGTAACTGTTCTTCTGCGTTGCTAAGACGAGTATCCGCCAACTTTCTAGAATTCAAGATAGAAAAAGCTTGCCCACTGATATCAGGATTCTCATGGTCTAACACGCGCAAGATAAACTCTTCGTCGGCATGAGTTAATGTCAAATCAAAGGGACTGAACGCTTGGGAAAGCTCCGAAAAGATGCGGGTCATTTTACCAAGTAACGATTTCGCTTCGGCGTTTGTTGCATCAACAGAAGCATAACAACTCGCAAAATTTGCAACTGTACCCGCTAAACGACTCGCGGCTTCATTGGTTAAAATCGCATTTTGCATGATCTCTACGTTGCCACAATCTGCTGATTGTTTATTCAAAAGATCAATACATTGTTCCACAAGAGCAATATCGTCTTGAATTCGTGGGTCAGAAAGGTCGTTATAAACGATGGACAAATCCCAACTCGGCGTTGTCATTTCTATATTTCCTTTTTATGTAACTGAGTCAATTTTCGCTTCCTGCACCTAGCAGATGGGCTTCCACTGACATCTTCCGTGACTATGCCCGTAAGCAATATCGTTCTGGGCATTTTAATATTTATAAATTAACGAGTTAAAAGAGGTACGCCAATCGAACGCACCGAGGCGTAAATTTGCTCATCTATGGTAATTGTTACATGCGTGACAGAAGCGTTTCCTATCGACAACGTCGAATACCACTTTGGGTTACGCCAATCTAACTCCAATACATGAGCAAGAATCATACGAATGACGCCACCATGCGTGACGATAAGTAGATTGTCATTGATATCGTTGATGATTTGAGACCAAACGCGACATATGCGCTCAGAAAATGTGCTTAAGCTCTCAGCATTCGGCAACGTATGTTGTGCTGGCGATTGCCAAAAAGCATCTAGCTTTTTCCACTGCTCAGTGAGCATATCAAAAGGCATACCATCAAAATCACCAAATGCCATCTCTTGTAAAGACTCATCCGTCATTACTGGTAATAATTGCTGTTCAGCAATGATGTTTGCCAGTTCTTGACAGCGTGAAAGCGGAGAAGAAATTATTCCACCCACACCTCGTCCACTCTCGGCCCAAGCCCGAGCAATACTCTCTTGATCAGCAGGCGTAACTTTTACATCTGTTTGGCCATGGAGTCCTGGTGGAGCGTCTACTTTTCCATGACGCACAAGATAGATATTGAGTGTTTTCATTTTGTTCCATCCTACTCTTTAAGAACCAACGGCAAACCAGCAGCAACAAAGGTAACGCGATGGCAAACACTGGCTAGTTTTTGATTCATCCGTCCTGCATTATCCACAAAATAACGACTAACCGCCCCCAAAGGCACAATGCCCATTCCAACCTCGTTAGAGACGAATATTAACGTCGCATCTGAGCCACGTACCATCTTTATAAGCTTTTCAATTTCTGCTTCTAGCTTCTCATTGGAACATTCATCACCTAACTCAAATATCCAATTGTTGAGCCACAAGGTTAAACAGTCGACCAATACAACATCGGTGGTAGCGAAATTTGTCAGTAACTCAGATAAATGAAGGGGGCATTCATGCTCTTGCCACTCGCCCCCGCGTTGCTTTTGATGATGCGCTATTCGCTCTCGCATTTCTTGGTCAAATGGCAGCGCGGTTGCAACATAGTGTAATGATCGATGAGAAGCGACCGATAAGTGCTTAGCTGTTTTTTCTGCCAAATGCGACTTCCCAGAGCGCGCGCCACCGAGTATCAATTGCTTCATGAGGAGTGATACAACCCAATCATAGTGAGATAAATAAGCAGTTCCGACAACTGTTGCGCTGCGCCAAGGCAATCCCCCGTAAAGCCGCCAATTCTCTTGGTTAACCAACGTTTGAACATCAAACGAAATACCACGAGAACAAGCGATATCAAGATCGCATCCGCGAAACCAAGCACAAGCAATGTTACGCCACCAGTAAACAACAAAATGGAGACTTCTAGAGAAGACTGGCGACTTGCTAGCGGTTTACTTTTCGACGTATCACTGTCACTGACATAAGGCATGTCATAAATAAGCGTCGCTGCTAGTGCTCGGCTTGCGGTGTAAGCGACGACAATGACCAACCAAAAGTGCGGCAAGTTAGCCAGTTCACTCCAAAAAACATACTTAGCCAATAACGCCATAATGAGAGTGGCGGCACCATAAGTGCCAATACGACTGTCTTTCATAATAGAGAGGCGTCGCTCTACGGTCATGCCACCGCCAATGCCATCCGCCATATCGGTCAAGCCGTCTTCGTGAAAAGCCCCAGTTAACAATAAGCTAAACACCATCGTTAATACTATGGCAACCGACTCTGGAAAAAAAATTGAGGTGAGCGAGAATACCAAAGCGCAAAGTGCTCCAAGCACGAGACCAACTAACGCAAAGTAACGGCCTGCCTGATTCATGCGTTCTTCACTGTAAGGCAACGCTTGGGGCACGGGTAAGCGGCTAAAAAAACTGGTAGCTAATAGAAATAACTCCCACTGGTATCTTAACGATGACGGCGTGACTTTCTCAGAATTATCAGGGACTGACACTAAACTGTAACTCCTGCACTCTCAAAGCTCGCCATTTTGTTGTAAAACTGGGCGGCAGCTTTTAACAAGAGTAAGGCAAGAGCGGCTCCTGTTCCCTCCCCTAGCCGTAAACCAAGGTCGAGCAGAGGTTCGGCTTTAAGATGTTCCAATACAAATTTATGTCCATTTTCTTCAGAGCGATGGGCAAACAACATGTATTCACGCGTTTCTTCGTCTAACAACGTCGCAATATAAGCCGCTACCGATACGATAAACCCATCCACTAAAACTGGAGTTTTAAGCCGCTTGGCTTCTAAAAAAGCGCCCACCATTTGTACGATTTCAAAGCCCCCAACCTGTGCGAGAATCGCTTTGGTATCAAGACCTCGACATCGGTTTACCCCCTGTGCTACCAGTTTATATTTGCGGCTCAACTGCTGTTGATTGATTCCGGTGCCAACGCCAACACAATAATCAATATCTAATGAGCTCAGCGCCGATAACAGTGCTGAGGCCGAACTGGTATTACCGATGCCCATCTCGCCGAACATTAAGAGGTTTGAACCATGCAAAATGGTATGCTCAGCAATCTTCGCACCATATTCTAAACCTAACGCCACTTGTTCTGGGGACATCGCTGATTGTTTAGAAAAATTAGCCGTACCGTTACCCAACCGTTGTTCAACCAAGTTGGGATGGGATTTAAATTCTGGAACCAGCACATCAATAGGAGCCAACATGCCGCAATCTATTACTTTGAGTTGAATGCCATTAATGTCGCAAAAACAGTTGATGGCTGCGCCGCCAGCGAGAAAGTTAGCCACCATTTGCTGAGTGACTTCGCTTGGCGCAATGCTCACGCCCTCCTCTGCAACGCCGTGATCTCCAGCAAATACCAGCATGCTTGGTTTGCAGATAGCGATGGAATCAACTGGCTGAGGTTTATTCTGACTTTGAATAAGAGCTAACTGCAGTGCCACCTTTTCCAATAAGCCTAAAGAACCGACGGGTTTGGTTTTGTTATCTATGCGTGCTTGTATCTCCGCAGCAAAAGAGTCATCCATTTTTTACGTTCCTTTGATGTTGTCTGGGTGAGAGGTGTTCTGTTGTTCAAGAGGTCTTGTTCAGCGACAGTTTTTGCGCGCCCACTATTGTATACACTTGCATCCAATTGGGGCAGCGCTAATCAAGTTTATCTCAGGATAGTCTGCCGAGTTCGCAGAGCGTCTCACCTTTCTTGCACGAGATTATAAGTAACTCGTTGAAATCCGCTACAATAGCTTAGACTATGTTCCCATATAGGAGAAAAGATATGGATAACAACACCTGCGCAATCATCGCCGGTGCAACTGGCTTAGTAGGCTCAAAAGTCATTGCAAACCTCATAAATCAATCAGGTGTTGGAACCCTATATTATCTTTCTCGCCGCCCACTCGATGGCGTCCTAGATGTGGAAAACAAGCTTATTCCTCTCATTGATGCAGACCTTTCTATCCACCAATGGGATGAGAACCAACCAACACCAACCATCGGCTTTATCTGTTTAGGCACGACCCTTAAGCAAGCAGGCAGTAAGGATAATTTGCGTAGAGTAGATGTTGATCTGGTGTGTAAAGTCGCCCAGCAGATGAAAACAATCGGAGTTAAACGCCTTGCGGTTGTTTCTAGCCTCGGTGCAAATAGTAAATCGCCATCCCATTACTTAGCTTGTAAAGGACAAATGGAACAACGAATCGAAGCTATGGATTTTGAGGAAATCGTATTTGTTCGCCCAGGCCCGCTTGTTGGTCAACGTCAAAGCCCAAGAATGGACGAGAAGTTAGTACAAACTCTGTTTAAGGTAATTCGCCCATTCATGCTTGGCAAACTGTCCAACTTTTTACCGATTCGAGCAGAAGATGTCGCCAAAGCGATGATTTATCAACTTTTCAGTTATCAAGAAGACTCGGTGGTTTACTTACAAAGGAAAGAAATGCGTGACTTACTGCATCACTACGAATAACCATTTTGTACAATTAACGTGCTAATTCACGCTCTCACGCGACTTAGATCTCGTTTTTATATTCATTTTAGATCTAGCTAATACCCGTTTGTCATTTTTAAAGTTATATCACGAGCGTTATCTTACGCTCCATAAATACATCCGTATAAAACCCCGTATAAAAAACAACCGCCACTTCGGTTGGTTGATAAGGTCAAATTATGAATTTTGCAGTGATAGCCTCTCTAGCCGTCTTTGTTGGCATATTGTTCTTTCTATTTAGTCAGCAACAAAAGAAACATACTCTTTCACGTCTCGTTTTGATCGGTCTTGTTACCGGTTCTCTTTTTGGTCTTGCTTTGCAACTCATTCACGGTGAAGGCAACAGCGCAATTGCTCAAACACTTGAATGGGTAGGCATTGTAGGCAGTGGCTACGTTGGTCTACTGAAAATGGTCATCATGCCACTAGTATTGGTATCGATGATCTCTGCAGTTGTTAAATTGGAGAAAGGTGGATCTTTAGGTAAAATTTCTGGCCTGACCATCTCTGTTCTTCTAGTAACGACTGCAATTGCTGCACTTATCGGTATCTTGGTGACAACAACATTTGGCCTTTCAGCAGAAGGGTTAACTGAAGGTGCGCGTGAAACCGCTCGTATCGCCGTTCTAGAAAGCCGTGCCGGTACAGTAAGTGACCTAACTATTCCTCAAATGCTAGTTAGTTTCATTCCAACCAACCCATTTGCTGATCTAACAGGTGCTCGCTCGACATCGATTATCGCTGTAGTGATTTTCGGCGTGTTAACTGGTATCGCCGCTCGTAAAGTGATGATGGAAAAAGCAGAGTTGGAATCACCGATTCGTACTTTCGTAGAAGCTGCTCAATCTATCGTTATGCGATTAGTGAAGATGATCATGGCCCTAACGCCATACGGCATCGCAGCACTGATGGCAAAAGTGGTAGCGACATCAAGCGCAGGCGACATCCTAAACCTACTTGGCTTTATTGTGGCGTCTTATGTTGCTATCGCACTGATGTTTGTTGTTCACGGCGTATTAGTCTCTTTTGTCGGCGTTAGCCCTGCGGAATACTTTAAGAAAATCTGGCCTGTACTGACCTTCGCGTTTACATCTCGTAGCTCAGCAGCAACAATTCCACTAAACGTAGAAGCGCAAATCACGAAGCTTAACGTACCACCAGCGATTGCAAACCTATCAGCATCGTTTGGTGCCACTATCGGCCAAAACGGCTGTGCGGGTATCTATCCTGCAATGCTTGCAGTGATGGTAGCTCCAACAATGGGTATCAACCCACTTGATCTACACTTTATCCTGTCATTGATTGCGATTATCACCATCAGTTCATTTGGTATTGCAGGTGTTGGCGGCGGTGCAACGTTTGCAGCCTTGATTGTTCTTCCTGCAATGGGCTTACCTGTGACCATCGCGGCGCTACTTATCTCTATTGAACCATTGATTGACATGGCACGTACCGCACTAAACGTTTCAGGCTCAATGACTGCGGGTACAATTGCTAGCCGAGTGCTGAAGTCACCAGAAAGTGAAGCAACATTGGAAGAAACACGAGCATAGAACTCAAATTCCTTCCAAAGCGATAAACGTAAAATATCAAGCCGATGGTTCGCCATCGGCTTTTTTCATTTTCAAAAATTCAACTTGCATCTTTCGTTGCTAGTCAAGGCGTTGAATGGTCTAATACTGTCATCGGTTTTGTAAACGGTAAGCAGAATGCACCAAGATAATCAGCCCACTTTTTTCTTCTTTGATTATGAGACATGGGGAACCAACCCCGCGAAAGATCGCCCAAGCCAGTTTGCTGGTGTTCGTACAGATGAAAACTTTAATATCATCGGCGAGCCTTTAGTCATGTACTGTCAACCACCAGCTGATTATCTTCCGTCTCCTGAAGCTGCGCTTATTACTGGTATTACTCCGCAAAAAACGGTTCAAGAAGGCCTTTCTGAGCCAGAGTTTATCGCTAAGATTCACGCTGAACTCGCGAGACCAAATACCACCAGTTTAGGCTACAACAGCATTCGCTTTGATGACGAAGTGACCCGTTATACTTGTTATCGCAACTTTATCGATCCATACGCATGGAGTTGGCAAAACGGTAACTCGCGTTGGGATTTACTCGATGTACTACGCGCGTGCCATGCCCTTCGCCCAGAAGGCGTAGAATGGCCAGAAAACGAAGATGGCTTCACTAGCTTTAAATTAGAACACTTGTCTGTGGCTAACGGCATAGAACATAGTAACGCGCACGATGCCATGGCAGATGTGATTGCGACTATCGAAATGGCAAAGAAAGTAAAAGCAGCGCAACCAAAATTGTTTGATTACTTTTTTTCTATGCGCCAAAAGCGCAAGCTCAATGATTTAGTCGACATCGTCAACATGACACCGTTGATGCACGTTTCAGGCATGCTAGGGCGCGAATGCCAGTACACTAGCTGGATTGTGCCTGTTGCTTGGCATCCAACCAATAATAACGCCGTTATCACCATCGATTTAGCGAAAGACCCTCAACCTATTCTTGAGCTATCCGCAGAAGAGCTGCACGAAAGACTCTACACTAAGCGCGAAGATCTTGGTGAATTGCTACCAGTGCCAGTTAAACTAGTTCATTTGAACAAATGCCCTATTCTCGCCCCTGCAAAAACGTTAACGGCTGAAAATGCGGAGTCTATTGGCATTGATCGCCAGCAATGTCTCGCTAATCTCGCTTTGTTGCGCCAACATCCTGAAATTAGAGAAAAGCTGATTAGCCTCTTTTCAGTCGAGCGTAAATTCGATAAAAGTGATGACGTCGATACACAGCTTTACGACGGGTTCTTTTCTCCGGCTGATCGCGCAGCTATGGATATCATTCGAGAAACCGACCCGAATAATCTTGCTGCATTAGACATTGAATTTGATGACAAGCGCATTAAACCTCTATTGTTCCGCTATCGTGCGCGTAACTTCCCAGGCACATTAGACGAGCAAGAACAAAGACGCTGGGCACTACACTGTCGAGAAGTGTTTGAAAGCCAAATTGAAGAGTACATGCTGAATTTAGAAAACTTAGTTCACGAACATGAAAGTGACGAAAAGAAGATTGCGATATTAAAATCCGTGTACCGTTATGTAGAGAGCTTAGCTTCCTAACTCCTCCTAATACAAGCGCACCTTATGGTGTGCTTGTTGTTTATATACTGTCAAAATGATTAAAGAACGATTCTTACAACTGATCCAACTGCTCATTTCAATCTTCCTCATCATGGGAGCACTTGGCATCGGAATTACCATTCAAAAGTTCACTGGCGTTTCCGTTCCAGGAAGTGTCATCGGTATGCTCGTACTGTTTTTCTCCATGACTCTTGGGCTTGTAAAAGTCGACTGGGTCAAACCGGGCGCCACGCTATTTATCCGCTATATGATCTTATTGTTCGTTCCTATTAGCGTGGGATTAATGCAACATTTCGATATGCTACTCGCTAATGCCCTCCCTATCATTGCTAGCGCAGTTGGCGGTTCACTCATTGTACTGGTCAGCCTCGCTTGGCTGCTGGATTACTTGCTACAGGAGAAACACTGATATGTGGTTAGTTGTTACCATTGCGGTTTTTCTTATCGCTCGCCAAATCGCAATCAAAGTGAACAATCCTCTAGCAAACCCTTTGCTGATCAGTATCGCAGTACTCATTCCTTTGCTTACTTACTTAAATGTGCCATTTGAAACGTATTATGCGGATAACGAAGGAATTAGCTTTTTGCTTCAACCTGCTGTAGTTGCTCTGGCTTATCCACTATATGAACAACTACCACAAATTAAAGCAAACTGGCGAATCATCACTTTCGCTTGCACAGTAGGCAGTGTGATGTCGATGATGACAACCACCTTGATCGCAGTCGCTTTCAAAGCGGATATCAGTTTAATCGCGAGTCTAGTGGGTAAATCCGTCACTACACCAATAGCGATGGAAATATCGAGTCACCTCGGTGGTGAAGCCGCCGTTGCAGCGATCTTGGTTCTGATTGTCGGTTTATTGGGCGCAATTTTGGCATACCCAATTTACAATTTGATTGGAATTAAACACCCGATTGCACGTGGTCTGACAATGGGTACAGTCTCTCATGCCTTAGGCACCGCTACTTGTGCAGAGAAACAGCCCATAGATGCCGCGTTCTCATCACTCGCATTGGTTTTATGTGGGATCATAACTTCTATTTTGGCTCCAAGCTTTTTTGCTTTGGCTGTCTGGCTATATCAATAGTTAAGCGCTCTCGGTCTGCCCTCCTTCCGGCAGGCCGTAGCCTTTCCGCTTCTTCCTTACCCTTTTCAAAACCCTATCTTATCTATCAACCTCACCCAGTAATATCGTGAAGGGACTTGATCGAGATATACATTCATAGCATTAGCATTCTAGGTGCTACCACTCGCTCTAGATTACGTAGGTATAAAGTAGCATAGCGGTAAAAGTCGCGTTAGTAACATACTCCTGCTCCTTGGTCATATGAATATATACTGATATGGTTAATTGTGAGACGGAGATAACGCTTCACACCTGTGCAATCGAATACATGTGTGAGCTCACTCTAATTATGTAACAGAATTATCAATTGCATTATTTATCGTGATCTAACGCACGGAACATTTCTATCTTTCACATAGAATAACTGTCCATGCAATAACAAGGATTCAACATGAAAAGTCGCATTGAACAGGCGCTAGCAGGCGCTCCAGAAGCACTTTCCAAACAACTTGCTCCTATCATCCAAGCTGATGATTTTGATGCTACGCTTTCAGTTCAACAATTTGAGCAGTTGCTTTCAGCTACCGGTCTATCAGACAAAGAGCTTCGTGTTGCGCTACTT
Source organism: Vibrio sp. Vb1755 (assembly GCF_033338635.1). Lineage (NCBI taxonomy): Bacteria > Pseudomonadati > Pseudomonadota > Gammaproteobacteria > Vibrionales > Vibrionaceae > Vibrio > Vibrio sp. Vb1755. Next base: position 111,966 of record NZ_JAWOTA010000012.1, read on the forward strand.
CCTTTTGCCGCAGCGTACTCCTATGCTCCCCTTTCTGACTTTTATGTCGGCGCTATCGTTCGTGGTCTTTCAGGTCGCCTTTACTTCGGTGCCAACATGGAATTCTTTGGTGTACAGTTGGGTCAAACGGTTCACGCAGAGCAGTCTGCGATTAGCCATGCTTGGATGAAAGGCGAACGTGGTGTTAAGGATATCACTATCAACTTCAGCCCATGTGGTCACTGCCGCCAGTTCATGAATGAGTTATCTACCGCAAACGAGCTTAAAATCCAGCTCCCAGAACGTGAAGAAAAGTCACTTCATGAATACCTGCCTGAAGCCTTTGGACCAAACGATCTCGGTATCGAGTCCGGCTTAATGGCAGAAGTTAAACACCAATTCTCATGTGATGATGAAGACGCACTCATCCAAAGTGCAGTTGAAGCGATGAACATGAGCCACTCTCCATACACCAACAACTTGAGTGGTTTAGCATTAGAGATGACTAGCGGCCGTGTATTCCAAGGCGCTTATGCAGAAAATGCAGCGTTTAATCCTAGCTTGCCACCGCTACAAGTTGCGCTAATCCAAGTTTTACTTGCGGGTGAAACCTTTGACAGCATCAAAACCGCTGCATTGGTAGAAAACTCTGAAGGTAAGATCAGTCACTTAGCCGATACGCAATCAACGTTGGAAGCGTTGAATCCAGATATTCCGCTTAGTTTTGTCAACGTATAAACGACAAATTCAACAAAAAGCTCTACAACATGTAGAGCTTTTTTATTACCTAAAAACCAAAAGCAAACGTTTGCTTTGTCATAAAACTTCAGTATGATCTCCTGCAATTTCTGTCTCATCACTCTATTTTGTAAGGGAACACTATGTTTGGCACTGCAACTAGCGCAAATGCTACCCGTGTATTACTTTTAGGCTCTGGCGAACTCGGTAAAGAAGTCGCCATTGAATGCCAGAGACTTGGTTTAGAAGTGATTGCTTGTGATCGCTATGCCAATGCTCCAGCGATGCAAGTCGCTCACCGTAGTTATGTTATCGACATGTTAGATGGGAACGCCTTAGAAGAAGTTATTACGAAGGAACAACCTACTTACGTCGTACCAGAAATTGAAGCCATCGCAACCGGCAAACTGGTAGAGCTTGAAGAAAAAGGACTGAATGTTGTTCCAACCGCTAAGGCAACCAGGCTAACAATGAATCGTGAAGGTATCCGACGTTTGGCAGCAGAAGAACTGGAATTGACGACTTCACCTTATCGTTTTGCAGATAACTTTGAAGACTTCAAAGCCGCGGTTGAGCATGTGGGTATTCCGTGCGTGGTGAAGCCTGTGATGAGCTCTTCAGGTAAAGGGCAAAGTGTTATCAAGACCGAAGACGACGTTACACAAGCATGGGATTACGCTCAGGAAGGCGGGCGTACGGGTGCAGGTCGCGTTATCGTGGAAGGTTTTATCGACTTCGATTACGAAATCACTTTATTGACCATCAGAGCCGTTGACGGTGTGCATTTCTGTGCTCCAATTGGTCATCGTCAGGAAGATGGCGACTACCGCGAATCATGGCAACCGCAAACTATGTCAGAAAACGCAGTAAAAGCAGCTGAATACACGGCTGAGAAAGTGGTAAACGCGCTCGGTGGCTACGGCATCTTTGGTGTAGAGCTGTTTGTCAAAGGCGATAAAGTCATTTTCAATGAGGTCTCTCCTCGCCCTCACGATACGGGTATGGTTACAATGATTTCGCAGGAAATGTCTGAGTTTGCTCTCCACGTGCGCGCGTTTACCGGAATGCCAATTAATAATATTGTACAATATGGCCCATCTGCGTCTGCTGTTATTCTTGGACAAGGGACTTCCACAAACATTCGCTTTGAAAACCTAAGCAAAGCTTTAGCTCAACCTCAAACACAAGTTCGTCTATTCGGTAAGCCAGAAATCGATGGTCGCCGCCGTTTAGGTGTTGTCCTTACGCGACGAAAAACCACCGAAGAAGCCGTTCAAGATGCTGTTGAAAGTGCTTCAAAAGTGAATATCATTTATTAAATACGAACCACTCATACAAAAATAGCGCAGCTCAAATTGCTGCGCTATTTCGTGTTCCAAACCGAAGAGAGCCTATTCACTCTCGATTAAGTACACTTCTTCAGAGAAGCGACTTAAGCCTTTTTTCGCAATTTTAGGATGATTCTCGTCAGCTTCATCTACGTTCAAACAAGTAACTTTGTAACCTGAAAATAACTGCTCAATCTCTTCGACCGGCACGCTAAATGGAGGCCCCGCCATCTCTTCTTGAGGATAGTTGAGTGTAACAAGCAAAATACGACCGCCTGGGTTCAAAAGTTGCTTGAGACGCTCTACATACTCCTCTCGCATATCTTGCGGTAAAGCAACCAACGCGGCGCGATCATAAATGATATCGGCTTGAGATACTGGTGCAGTGAAAAAGTCCCCAGTATAAATAGAGAGCTCATCAAATTGATAAAGCTCGTGCATGCCATTAAGAGGCGTTACCGTTGGCGTGTAAAAATGTTCAGCAAAAAAGGCACGCACAGCAATATGGCTTAGCTCAACACCTTCAACCGAATCATGCTTCATCGCTAGCCAAATCAAGTCTTCTGACTTTCCACATAAAGGAACTAACACTTTATCTTCACGCTTTGGATTAGTGTGTTTCCAATATACTGGTAATAGCGGGTTTACATCTTCCAAGTGAAATCCGATCTGATTGCTGGCCCATTTGTTATGCCAAAATTCTTGGTCTCTCATTTTACTTTCTACTTGTCGGCTGTTTTCATTTTGAGAGGTAAGACTAACGTTTTTTTTCAATTTGTCTATGCCGTTCATCTTTGGTTAATACTGCGGTGATAGGATGTAATCGGTCTCATAGGAGACGCGCCTTTATCTGATAATCAGAATAAAGAAAAGATAAATGGTGATCTAACGCACGATTCTACTTCAAGATAAAACTGAAACCTTGGAATCTTTCGTAATGGCCCCATTTATAAGTTAGTACCTGATTTGCCGAACTTAGCGACCTTTATGTTCCCTATTTTCTAAGTACAAGCAAGTTAAGGAGAGTGAATGAGCTTATTTCTTCGTACTACAGCATTGATGCTTTTGGTACTTAGCCGTGCACCGGCATTTGCCGCACTTCCAATTACCCCTGCGCCTAATGGCGAACAAAATCGTTCAACCAGCCAAAACGAAGTTTGTTCGAAACTTTTTAAACACAGCCTTAGCGGTTTATATGGCATTCAGTCAATCGACACCACACCAACTCAGCCATATTCTGACTTCGACATCCTTTACAGCAAAGCTCACCAAGCACAATTTGAACTTGAAACTATCTGTAAGAGTACCGCACTTCTTAATGACGCTCAGCCATACTTCGCAGGCGTGAAATCCAAACAACGAGCAGAAGAAAAGATAGCTTTAGAGTTAGATGGGAAAGTTGAACGTATTACTGACCTAGCACGTGCAACGATTGTAGCTGAAGACGTCGCGAGCTTAGTCTCCATTTATGAAACGTTAGAGCGTGAAACAACGATTGTGAAAGTAAAAAATCGATTCAAAAAACCTGGCCCTTCAGGATATAGAGACTTGAACTTGCTCGTTCGTTTACCAAAAACAAACCTAGTAGCCGAAGTTCAACTGCACTTGAAAGCAATCGCAGATGTAAAAAGCGGTCCCGAACACGACCTATACGAAAAAATCCAGAAACTAGAACGTCAAGCGATGTTGGAAAAACGTGAGCTAAGCGAAATAGAGCTTGCCTCTATTCGCAACATGCGTACACAGTCTAAGAACTTGTACCAACAAGCATGGCAACCATACTTAACAACGCATCTAGAAGCGGCGTAACCGATATCATTAAGCGTCTCTCATAAACAGAAAAACCACCGCATTGCGGTGGTTTTCATTTGTATGCACACGAATTTTACGCAAAAAAAGACCACGCCTTAGCGTGATCCATTTATTCGGCTTACTGTACTTTCTTCAGGTTTTCTACACGAGCTTTTAACTTCTGACCCGGGCGAAAAGTCACTACACGTCGAGCAGTAATTGGAATATCTTCACCAGTTTTCGGGTTACGACCAGGTCGTTCATTCTTGTCACGAAGATCAAAGTTACCAAAACCTGACAGTTTTACCTGTTCGCCACTTTCCAGTGCCTTACGAATCTCTTCAAAGAACACTTCCACCGTTTCCTTGGCGTCCCGCTTACTAAATCCTAATTTATCAAACAGGTTTTCTGCCAGTTCGGCTTTTGTGAGCGCCATAAAACTTTCCTCAAAGCTATGTTAAACAATGCTACGTTAGTGTAGCGCCAGAGCAGTTTTACCCTACCAATTCAACAACATATCGGGGTTACATCAGGAAGTGTATGACAAGCTTATGATTTTCGCCAACTTTTTTCTTGGCAAACAAAAGGAATAGCACTACGTAAATTATTGTTAAACGCCAGAAATTTGATATTTTTGTTTTTGTTTCATCTTTATCAGGAAAAACATCCAGATTATAAAACTAAAAGTAGTTTAAATATCAACATTAAACACTATTTAATAAAAATATCAGATATTGGTTATTTAACAGACACTTGACATAGAACTTGTCGTAAATTCAGTGATTTGTATGTAACTCGATACGTAACAATTAGATTAAAAGGTATGACCACCTGTACTTTGCAACTGTGCTTTGAAAGCTTGATTAAACCCACGCTTCTCGCTGTTTAACGATGACGCCATATATAAAGATTGATAATGTGGAAGTTCGTGTATTTCCTCATTAGCTTCTTACACTGCTTCTAGGCGACCATGATTAATCAAATCATAAATATTCTTTTCCCTGTTTTTGCTCTTGTCGGAGTTGGCTATTTGGTCGGTCGTTACATCAAGCCTGACTTTCGCCCAATAAACCGCATTAATATTGAGGTGTTTACGCCAGCACTGGTATTTTCGTCACTCGTTAGCATGCCGCTCGATTCAAATCAGGGGCCGCTTCTTTTGGCGGCAATTGTTGCGGTTTTAATTCCCGCACTACTCATGATCCCGGTATGTCGATGGACGTCACTCTCGTTTAAAACCTGGGCGCCACCACATATGTTTCGGAATAGCGGAAATCTAGCTATTCCTTTGTTTACCTATACGTTTGGAGAAATTGCGCTGTCGTCAGCAGTGCTTTTATTTGTCGTGTCAGCATGCTTGCATATCAGCTTAGGCGTAATGCTGCTTAGTCATGGCAACCCTTTTAAGCAAATAGTCAAGATGCCAATCTTTTTAGCAGCGTCGTTGGCTCTGTTTCTCAACGTGTCAAATGTGGGTGCATGGGCGCCTTTATGCGAAGCCACGGCTCTACTTGGGCAAGCGGCCGTACCCGTGATGCTTTTATCTCTGGGGGCACAAATGTGTCATTTAAGGTTGGACGGTTTAAAGATTGGTGTGTTGTGTACCGTGCAGTCACTGGCAACTGGTGCTGTCGCTTTTGCACTTATTTATTGGTTAATTCCCCTTCCAACGATGCAATTGCAAATGATGGTGCTCTTCACAATGCTGCCGCCAGCCGTCATGAATTACCTATTTGCGGAAAGGCTGAATATAGAACCCATGAAAGTGGCGTCAATGGTACTATTTGGCAACTTTTTCAGCATTCTTACGCTGCCTCTTCTGCTTAGCTATACCCTCTCACTCGCTGCCTAACCGCCAACAAGCTATCGTTAGCGTGTATTAGCTGAAAAACAATACGTTCCTAATCTCGGGTAAGGGCCATCCCTAGTTTGGTCTAGTATTTTAAAGTAATGAGGGATGGTGCGAGCAGTAAGGAACTTGAACAACGATAAGGTAATCCTAAAAATAAAAAAACCCTGCCAAACTGGCAGGGTTTTCATTTCTTAAGAAGATACGTTACGCGAGATTAGTCACGTAGAGACGCACCAAACTTCTCAGAAACGTGAGCAACGATAGCGTCAACCGCACCAGCGATATCTGCATCTTCAAGCGTACGCTCAAGTGACTGTAGAGTCAGAGCGATTGCTAGGCTCTTCTTACCTTCTTCAACGCCTTTACCTACGTAAACGTCGAACAGTTTTGCATCTTTAAGGAACTCGCCACCTTGCTCTAGACAAGCGTTAACAATGTCACCAGATGCAACAGCTTCATCCACTACTACCGCGATATCACGACGGTTTGAAGGGAATTTAGAAAGTGCTACCGCTTCTGGGATCACTTTGCTGTTAATTGCAGACCATTCGATTTCGAATACGATAGTACGACCATTTAGACCGAACTTACGCTCAAGCTCAGGGTGAACGGTACCGATCACGCCCACTTCTTTGCCATCTACGATGATTGCCGCAGATTGACCTGGGTGAAGTGCTGGGTTAGCTTTTTTGCTTTCAGGTGACAGTGCAGCGAAAGAGTACGCTTTTTCGTTCGCAGATAGCTCTAGAATCGCTTCTAGATCGCCTTTAAGGTCGAAGAAATCAACCGTGTTAGTTTCGATATCCCAATGTTCTTCACCGCGAGTACCAGCGATAACACCCGCTAGCATAGGCTCTTGGCGCATGCCGTTTTCTGCAGATTCACATGGGATGAAACGTAGGCCGTATTCGAATAGACGAACGCGTGGCTGTTGACGCTTCTGGTTGTGAACAACCGTGTTCAGCAGACCTTGGATAAGACCAAGACGCATTGCTGACATGTCTGCAGAAATTGGGTTTGGAAGTACTAGAGGCTCAACACCAGGTACAACTAGCTTTTGCTGCTCAGGCTCAACGAAGCTGTATGTGATTGCTTCGTGGTAACCACGGTCAACAAGAAGATCACGAACGCGTTTCAGTGGAAGATCCGCTTCAACGTGGTTGTGCATCTTAAGTGCTGCTGCTGGGTGTTGGTTAGGAATGTTGTCATAACCGTAGATACGGCCAACTTCTTCAATCAGATCTTGCTCGATAGCGATATCGAAACGCCATGTTGGCGCTACTGCCACCCAACCTTCTTCTGAAGCTTCAACAGTCAAACCTAGGCGCTCTAGGATTTCTACTACATCAGCATCAACGATGTGGTGACCTAGTAGGTTGTCTAGTTTAGTGCGACGTAGTGCAACTTTGTTTGGCTTAGGTAGGTCTGCTTCAGATTCTACAGCTACAACAGGTGCTACTTCACCACCACAAATTTCAACAAGAAGCTGTGTTGCACGCTCCATTGCGCTCACTTGTAGTGCGTAATCCACACCACGCTCGAAACGCATTGAAGAATCAGTGTGAAGACCGTAGCTACGTGCGCGGCCACGGATGTGGTCAGGTGCAAAGAATGCACACTCTAGTAGAACGTCTTTAGTCTCAGTTGTTACACCAGACTCTTCACCACCAAAGATACCTGCGATTGCAAGTGCTTTGTTGTGGTCAGCAACTACTAGTGTATCTGCGTTTAGTTCTGCTTCGTTGCCGTCAAGAAGCGTTAGCTTCTCACCTTGCTCAGCCATACGAACTACGATGCCACCTTCGATCTTCGCTAGATCGAATGCGTGCATTGGTTGGCCTTGCTCTAGAAGAACGTAGTTAGTGATGTCTACTACAGGGTCGATAGAGCGAATACCACAACGACGCAGTTTCTCTTGCATCCATAGTGGTGTTTCAGCTTGAACGTTTACGTTCTTAATAACACGACCTAGGTAACGAGGACACGCAGCAGGAGCTTTCACTTCGATAGACACTTTATCGTCGATTGAAGGGGCAACTGCTTCTACTAATGGCTCTGTCACGTCAGCACGGTTTAGTACGCCAACTTCACGAGCTAGACCACGAATGCTGAAACAGTCAGCGCGGTTTGCCGTTAGGTCTACGTCTACTGTTACGTCGTCTAGACCTAGGAATTCACGGAAATCGGTACCGACTACTGCGTCTTCTGCTAGTTCCATGATACCGTCTGACTCAACGTCGATACCTAGTTCAGTGAATGAACAAAGCATGCCGTGAGATGGCTGGCCACGTAGTTTCGCTTTTTTGATTTTGAAATCACCTGGAAGAACAGCACCAACTGTTGCTACTGCTACTTTCAGACCTTGGCGACAGTTAGGTGCGCCACAAACAATGTCTAGAAGCTCTTCTTCACCCACGTCAACTTTAGTTACGCGCAGTTTGTCTGCATCTGGGTGTTGGCCACATTCAACAACGTGACCGACTTTAACGCCAGTAAAAGAACCTGCAACAGGAAGAACGTCGTCTACCTCTAGACCGGCCATTGTAATTTGGTGAGTTAGCTCGTCAGTAGTAACCGCAGGGTTTACCCACTCACGAAGCCATGATTCGCTGAATTTCATGTTGATGAACCCTCTGGATTACTTGAACTGTTTTAGGAAACGAAGATCGTTCTCGAAGAACGCACGTAGGTCGTTCACGCCGTAACGAAGCATTGTTAGACGCTCAACACCCATACCGAATGCGAAACCAGAGTATTTTTCAGGATCGATACCTACGCTACGTAGCACGTTCGGGTGAACCATACCGCAGCCTAGCACTTCTAACCATTTACCGTTTTTGCCTTTCACGTCTACTTCAGCTGAAGGCTCAGTGAATGGGAAGTAAGATGGACGGAAACGTACTTCTACTTCTTCTTCGAAGAAGTTACATAGGAAATCGTGCAGGATGCCTTTCAGCTGAGCAAAGTTTACGTTCTCATCAACCAGCATGCCTTCCACTTGGTGGAACATTGGCGTGTGCGTTTGGTCGTAGTCGTTACGGTATACACGGCCTGGTGCGATGAAACGGAATGGTGGTTTACCATTTTCCATCGTACGGATCTGTACGCCTGACGTATGAGTACGAAGCATCAAGTCTGGGTTGAAGAAGAAAGTATCGTGGTCAGTACGCGCTGGGTGATCAGCTGCGATGTTTAGCGCATCGAAGTTGTGGAATGCATCTTCGATCTCTGGGCCAGCCTCGGTGTTAAAACCAAGTTCGCCAAAGAACTTCTCGATACGCTCTACAGTACGAGTTACTGGGTGTAAACCACCGTTTTCAATACGACGACCTGGTAGTGTTACGTCGATTGTTTCTGCTGCTAGTTTCGCTTCAAGCTCAGCACGTTGTAGTGCATCTTTACGAGCTGCGATAGCTTGCTGAACTACGCCTTTCGCTTTGTTGATCTCTTGACCAGCTTCACGGCGTTCTTCTGGTGGTAGTTTGCCTAGGTTTTGAAGTTGAGCAGTTAGCTCACCTTTTTTACCCAGATACTGAACACGCACTTCATCAAGTGCGACTAGCGATTCGGCAGCTTCAATTGCAGTGCTCGCGCTAGCAATGATCTCTTCTAGATGTTGCATCGTTTCCTCATCTACCTGTAGGTAGTGTCCATAAGGGAGTGATTGGTTTTTTGATAGCTGTACATAGTAGCCAAACCGGGCACCAATGCCAAATTGAATTACGAAAAGAAGAGGTTATTGAATAAAAAGAGCACAAAAACGTCAAAAATGTCATCTTTAGTTAATCTGCCGTTTAGTTGTGCCCTTTTGTTTTAGAAATAGTATTGAATAGATAGCTCGATAAAATCGTCATCTCTAGCGAAGTAGAGCAAATCATTTGGTGTTTCATTTTTAAACAACCAAGCATCAATTTGCCACTTAACGTGATTCGATATTCGGCTCGATGCTTCTAACTTAGCATTGTAAACATCATCGTTATCTAAATCCTTCGTAATTCCCGTCAATACTTCCGTTCCGTCCTCATCATTGAGCGCCCAACGAATACCTGCAAACACATCATTTTGACCGATAGTTTGTGCGTTGTTCCCACGACTGTCATAGAGGTACTCACCAATAACCCCCACATCCCAAACCGTGTCAAATGCACCGACGAAGGTATACTCAAAGCCCGTCACAAGACCGACATGATTATCAGCACTATCTCGATAAATACTTTCCAGTTTCCATAACCAATCGCCAACGATTCCTTGCACATCCAGACCGACATGATTCATCAGAGCGTAGTAAGGCTTTAATTCTCCGTACTCAAAACGAAAGTAAGGATCCCGGTTTGTTCCATATAAATAGCTCAGGCCTACGTCCCAATCGCCAAGCATTTTCGAATATCGAAAAGCCACATCTACGTGCTTCTCTTCTCTGCTTGATTCATAGATAGCATCATCAGAGACAACGGGGTCGGTTCGCAAGCGGCCATCTGTACCCGCAAACGTTCGTTCCCTAAAGTAAGGTAACAACATTGCGTGGACGGTACCCCAGTCTTTGAAAGAGGTAAAATGTAACATCGGCTGACCGAGTTTATCTTCACCATCGACGGCTTCAATGGCATCTGTTTGGTTTACTACATCAACTAAATGGGCTGATTCAGTCACTCCCCAAAAGACCTTACTAATCCCAACTCGAAGCTCATAATCATCCCAATAAGTCAGATAAAGTGCCTCTCGCATGTCGCCATGACTTCGCTCATCGTCTAGACCATCCAGACGATAGAAAGGTGTGAAAGTAAAGTTTGCATCACCATTTTGCATCTCCCAGTAAAATTCTGGCTGCAAAACCAATGACGTTTGCGCTTTGCTCTGACCCTGAGAGCCCGTTTTAAAAAACTGACGATGCTCAATATTGACTTGTCCTGCGAGCTCGACGGCAGTCAGAGGCATTGAGTAAAAAAAGGCTGCTGCACTAAGCAACAACCCAACATTTAATCGCTTCATTTTTCCTCCACTACCTCACTCGCTTCAACACATTCTTATGAAAGTCATTGTCTTGTAATCCAGTGTTAAAACGCATTTCGCTAGTCGTTAGCTCAGTACTTTTTCCTGTTTGATGGTTTGTCATCGCCATAGTGTGCGCTCGCCAATATTGGTTGAGATATTGCTTGTAATCGGAAAAAGAAAGCGTTTTTAACAAAGAGCCTTTGCGGTCGTAAAACTCAACTTTAAGTGGACGATAATGCGCTTTATCTAACCATACCGTTTGCTTGGTATAACCTGAGTTCTTATCGGTCGGAATTTGCTCTACGACGAAAACATCTTGCCCGTTTATGCTGTCATCTTTTAGGTAGTTGAAACGGTATTTTTCAATCTCAAAGGAACTGAGATCCTCATACGCGAATTCACTGCCCATAAAAGGACCTGATTTGTTACGCGAGGAAATACGTTTCACACGTTTCAGTGCAGGAAGGTAAAGCCATTGGTCATCGGCACCCACCGTATGAGAATGGTTGAGAAACGCCGTGCCTTTTACATCTCTCGGTTCATCAAATATCGTGAGCCCTTTGTCACCATCGCCATCAACTTCAAGTGATTGTAAGCGCATTAAACGTGTGCTGCTTTCTCCTTGCGCGTTTCGCAGAATCATTTGCATCGTAGCAACAGAATCCCCCCACCCTTCATCACGGGCTTTGCGCTCTTGAGCAATCTCTAATCCTTTCGCTTCATCCGCTAACACCGCATGACTCATAAAAAGCGAGACAGAAAGTGCAGATACTTTTAAGGCATTTTTTAGTAAATTCATGTTCAATCCTTTGATTCGTTATGACTGAGTAACAGCCGTGGTTTGAGAGTCAGTTGATTTAAGCTTGTTTCGGCGGTCCACCTCGTCGTAGACGCCTTTGTCAAACAACATCAGTAGAGTCGGTAGAAAGATGAAATCCACAACAAGGGCAATAAAGATGACAATGGCACTCAACTGTCCCATATCGGCATTTAAACGGAAGCTCGACATCGCCAGAACAGAGAAACCAGCAACAAGCACGACCGTCGTAATCCAGAGTGCGCGCCCCACGGTACGAAAGGCGTAGCGAACCGCTTGCTCCGCACTGTGGCCATCTTTACGAGCGTGTTGATATTTAGAAAGAAAGTGAACGGCGTCATCGACAACAACACCAAGCGTTAATGTCACAACGACGGACAATCCCAAGTTAATCTCGCCAGAAACCAGCGCCCAAATACCAAAACCAATAAGCGCAGGAGCAATATTCGGGACAAGACTAATTAAGCCAAGCTTGAACGAACGCAAGGCAAAGATCAGTAATGCAGAGATTAAGACAAGAGTAATGGGCAAGGTTGACAGCATGCTGGCCATATTCGTTTCACCAATATGCGCAAACATCAATGAAGGACTAGACGCAACAACATCATATTGAGGCGCGTTTTCGTTAAACCATTGGTAAATGCGATTTTCCAAATCAACAAGCTCGACGCTGCCCAAGTTCTCCACGGTGAGAACCATCTTGATCGACGACTTATCTACATTGATTTGGTTGTTCAAATCTAAACCATACGGTAGTGACATTTCATAAAGCAGCAGATATTGAGCCGCTAATTCTCTGTCTTGAGGGAGCGAGTAATAAGCCTGATCATCTCCATGCATGTTCTTGTTTAGGCGCTTATAAACATCGCTCAAGGTCGCAACATGGTCCGTTTCTGGCTGCAACCTTAGCCAGTCAGTAAATTTACCCACGGTATTGAGAAAATTAGGATCCGCAATACCCTGCGATTCGTTGGTTTTTATCGCGATACTGATGTTCGCCATGCCACTGATTCGCTCTTCCATAAAATCAGCCGCTCGGCGAAATTCATTGCTATGGCCAAAGTACTCGACGGATTCATCATTGACTTTGTTCAGTGGAATCAAGCTCGCACTCGCGACAATAACAAGCACCGACAACGGCAATAAAGCATGTCGCTTTGACACCACGAAATCTCCTAAATGATCCATAAAGTGCTTTCTTTCATCAGAAGTATCCGACTTCACCGTAACCGGAAGGATATTAAGCAAGGCGGGAAGTAACGTGATGGAAAGGAAACAAGCAACCATGACGCCAAGGGCTGATAGGTTGCCGAAATCTCTCAGGATTGGAGAATCCGACATATTCATCATTAAAAAGCCGATCGCGGTGGTAATGGAGGTAATCAAGATAGGCATGAAATTGAGCGCAATACTTCGCTCAATAGAGTGGGCTTTACTAAAGCCGTTTTGCATAGACTGACGCATTGTCGCGATGATGTGTACACAGTCTGCGACGGCAAGCGTCATCACCAAGGTAGGCACATTAACGGTCGCCGTGCTTAAGAACATACCAGCCCATCCTGACAAGCCCATTGTAACCATAACCGAGCCGATAATAACGATGAGCGTCGCGATGACGCTAAGCAATGAGCGCAACATGATGGTCAGAAACACCAATATCACTAGTAACATAGTTGGCACTAATGTTGCGCTATCATCTTGGGCTGCGGTCATAAACGCGTAGTTCATTGCAATAATACCAGCCTTGTGGAATTCCGTGTCTGGGTACACTTGCTGATAACGCTCAATCATTCCGTTTATGTAAGCAACCACCTCTTGTACTTCAGCAGTTTTATCTATTTCAGGGAGTTGGACCGTAATGTTTACGACCGTGACATCTCCTTTTTCAGAAATCAGTGAACTTTTCAAAACCGGCTCACTCAACGCAATACTTTTGACTTTCTCTATTCGTTGAGGTGTCAATTCATATTCGCTATACAGTAAATCTTCGACAAGAAGATCATCTTCAAACGCTTCGGTATGCTGGTAGTTGGCGAGGGAATCAACGCGGGTGGAGAATGGAACTTGCCACGCCTCGTCAGTGATCTGCTGAATAAGAGATAATGTGCTAGGAGTAAAAACAGTGCCGCTCTTTGGCGCTATAACCAAAGCAAGACTGTCAGATTTTGCAAAGGTGGTTTGAATTTCATCAAACGCAAGTAACTGCTCATTTGTTCCATCAAAGAAGATGTCGTAATCTCCTCTAAAGTAAAGATTTTTTCCTCCAATAGTTGCTATGACAATCAATAAAACGGTAGCAAGCATCACCAATACACTGTAATTCGTTGGTAGCTTACCCCACCCTGAACGGGCGTATTGTTGAACGTTGTGATGTGGCATCACACTCTCCTTTTGTGACGTTTCGTCAAATTTAAAAACTAAAAAAACAGCAAATGCTGTAAATAACCAGACAAACTCGACATGCAAACTTTAGATCGAATGAATTTGGCTACATAAGTTAGTTTTTAGTAACTTCCTATGCTTCTCGTGATCATTGGCTGAACGCCAACCTTCGAGATTTAATGACGATTCGTCACAATAGTGCGATAAAAAGCCAACCATAACGTCAGATTGGCCTTTCCAGTTTATTAGCGATTCACTGACTCTAAATAAGCAAGCTCTTCACTAAATAACTCCTGCTCCACTCGACGCCAGGTTTTACGGTAGTCCCATTCTGTAGATAAAGGCGACCAACCTAAACCATCAAGTAACATATTCGCGTTGTGCAGTACTGAGAATGGGTCTTGAATTCGCTGAATACATCGACTGTTCGATGCATTTTGCGCCAAAGCGTTTGAACCGAATGCAATAGACCAGTTGGCGAATACAATAGCATCAGAACCAATTGCGGGAGAAAACTTAAGATCACCACATTCTACCGCATTGTTCACCAGCGCATCAGCACCATCTATTACTTGTTCTTCCAAGTTATTCAGTTCATTCACACGTTTAGGCGAAGCCTTCTCTAGAACCCAAGGCGTCTTTGCAACAATCGCACAGGTTGATAGTACTGGCTCCATACGAGCGTAAATACGATAACCTACATGCATCGCAATGATTTTTTCTCTGGTATTGCCATTAAATTTGGCGGTACGTTCGAAAAATATTGCTTCGCTTTTCAGCGAATGAATACAAAGCGCAAGAATCACATCTTCTTTGCTGCAAAAATGATTGTAGATCGTCCCTTTAGAATAAGGGCTTGACGCTGTAAGCTTGTCCATCGTTAAGTTGGCAAAGCCTTGCTCTTGAACTAGAGACTTAGCCAATTGAATAAGCTCTATCTCACGATCAGCAATCGCCTGTTGCTTTTTTGTTAGCCCTGAAGACACACGACATCCGTCTTGCTTGCTATATTTTTTACAGCGAAAGTTAAACATAATCCTTTGATCCGTATACCAACACACTCCCAATAATTGTAACACGATTCTTTAATACAGGAACGCAACTAAAGTTGACGAACCGTCACAAATGACACTTCGTCATAATAGATCAAAAAACAAACATTTCAAGTATGAATTTATAATTAGAAGATAAATAGCCACCAATTATGCATACCCAAGTAGCTACAGGATGCTTGGTTCAACGAGAATGGTTTCTTTGTAGAGTAAGCGAGAGAGGCTTTGGGAGGAACAACGAAGGAAATCAGCATGTTAAAAATAACGAAAGTAGATGCTGAACAGGTATTATTCGAAATAAGCCCAAAACACTTTAAGTCTGAATTAAGAGCAAACACCGCTGAATGCCCTACTTACAAAGTATTTGCTGTCTTAGGCTTTTTCTTTTGCAACGCCCTTTCAGAAACTCTCTTCAAAAAAGGCTCAAAATCTATATAGATAGGCTTGGCTTATCACCTGCAGATGCGATGGCATAACGAATATCATCAATAAATCGCCCCTCTGTCTCAATAATGCCGTCAGAGAATGTGACTGGCTGATGTGGCCCAGCAAGTAGAACAATATTAGTAAAATCAGAGACATTAAAGTTCTCTGCTACAACATTTTTGGAATGAAAATCGATGACGGTCTTTGCGACTTGATCTTCCAGTAACAAAAGCTGTTCTTCGGTAATTTTCATACGCGCCAAAGCAACGCGAACACACTTATCGTGGGTAGTCGTCTGCTCTTTTATGATTTCGGTATATTTGTCGTTGAGCTTGGAGTTCTCTGCATAGCTATAATATAAAGGTCCGTGCAGCGTTATATTTTTATCTTCATCAACGTAAACGAGATCCAACAACTCTAATGCTTTTAAGTAATCGGACATGCTCTGCTCAGACAAGTCATACTTTTTCTTTAAAATAGAATAGCCGTCTTTACCTCGTAACATTCTCAATTCACGATAAAAGTCGTAAAGGTGAGGGAATTGAAAGAATACTTCATCCTGTGTGCGACTAAAGTAATCCTCGTCTTCACCTTGCAATTGATTTGCGAGCTTTTGTAGTTCATCTAACGTGCAATCAACCGCTCTACAATATTCCAGCAACTTATCTAAAGCGAGATTCGTGCTTGTAAGATGTCTCTTAAAGGTAGATAGTGGCATACCCATTTTCTCAGATAGCTCTCGATATGTTAGCCCTTTTGTTTTAATCGCTTGGCGTAATGCGGCTAGCAAGTATTCGGGAGTCAGATCTCTCATCTACAATTCCTTTTGGCAATGTTACAGCTGTATAGTATTTGTAACAATTTAGAACCGCTTGGCAAGGTATAAGTTCATATTTTTATAAGAAAAACATGAATTAATATACCGAAAAGAGAATTCACACAACAAATGAAAAATTCAATATGAATTCAATTTCATTATAGATATAAAATAATATGCAAAATAAAAGTGAAGCAATTACTCTAAATCATCGTGATTAATTTTAATAGTAACGTAAAGTTGAGAATATAAACCTATTCTCTCTACAAAAATCTAGAATAATTAACCTAAAAGGAACAGAACGGTAAATGCATAATAATTCACCGCTCTCTATTAGCATTTTTGCAATGCTATTCAAGTAGACTAGTCCGCTAGTTTCACTGCAGTACCAAATGCCAAAATTTCCGAAGAACCATCTACGATTGAGCTTGTGGTAAATCGAATCCCTACTATTGCATCGGCACCTTTAGATTCAGCGTCCGCCACCATGCGCTGTATAGCAATATCACGCGCGTCGGTCATCATTTCCGTGTAACCACGAATTTCGCCGCCAACAATGCTCTTGATACCCGCCATGAGGTCACGGCCAATATGCTTTGATTGAACAACATTACCAGTTACAACCCCTCTGATTTCAGAGATCTGCTTGCCAGGAATGCTTTCGGTCGTTGTGTAGATCATTTTTAATCCCTTATAAACGTAAAAATTTATACCCAAGCTACCTTATAACTAACATAAGATGCTAACCAATAAATTGAGAAGACTGATAAACAATACTCTAAATAGCCAAGCTAAAAGTCATTTGGGTATAAATTTTAGCAATAAAAAAGGAGAGCTAATGCTCTCCTTCTCTTAATCCTAAACTGCTAATTAAAGAGCAGCTTTCGCTTTTTCAACTAGAACTGCAAATGCAGCTTTGTCGAATACTGCGATGTCCGCAAGGATCTTACGGTCGATCTCGATAGATGCTTTCTTCAGACCGTTGATGAAACGGCTGTAAGATAGACCATTTTGACGAGATGCCGCATTGATACGTGCAATCCATAGTTGACGGAATTGACGTTTCTTAGCGCGACGGTCACGGTAAGCGTATTGACCAGCTTTAGTAACTGCTTGGAAAGCTACGCGGTAAACACGTGAACGCGCACCGTAGTAACCTTTAGCTTGTTTTAGAACTTTCTTATGACGTGCACGAGCTTGTACACCACGTTTTACGCGAGGCATTATGCTTCTCCTAAACTAAACGATTGATAACTAAAAAGAATTAAGCGTATGGCAACATACGGATTACTGCAGCCACTTCACATTTTGGAAGGATTGCATTCGGACGTAGTTGACGCTTGTTCTTAGTAGTACGCTTAGTCAGGATGTGACGTTTTGTAGCGTGCTTGTACTTAATACCACCAGCAGTTTTCTTAAAACGCTTAGCAGCACCTTTGTTGGTTTTCATCTTAGGCATGATGAATAACTCCGCATTGAGTAGGTTTAATAAACAACGTAATTAGGGCGAACAAAACCCAGCCATATGCCTTTATATAAAGGAAAGCGGCTAGGTTTTAATTACTTGATGAGCCGTTAATTACTTCTTTTTAGGGGCTAGCACCATGATCATCTGGCGACCTTCAATCTTCTTAGGGAAAGATTCAACTACAGCAATTTCTGCAGTATCTTCCTTAAGACGATTTAGAACGTCAACACCGATGTCTTGGTGTGCCATCTCTCGGCCACGGAAGCGAATTGTTACTTTCACTTTGTTGCCTTCTTCAAGGAAACGCGTCAGGTTGCGTAGTTTTACCTGATAGTCTCCAATATCAGTTCCAGGACGGAATTTTACTTCCTTGATCTGGACCTGCTTTTGCTTCTTCTTCTGCTCTTTAGCAGTTTTGCTCTTCTCGAAGAGGAACTTACCATAGTCCATCACACGACAAACAGGTGGCTCGGCGTTAGGACTGATCTCAACGAGATCCATACCAGCTTCTTCAGCAGCTGCAATGGCTTCTTGAATCGATACAACACCAACTGATTCACCGTCAGCGCCTGTTAGTCGAACTTCACGAATACCACGAATTTCACCGTTGATACGGTGCGGGTTTTGTTTTACCGGCTGTTGGCCACGTCTTCCGCCTTTAATAGCTTATTCCTCCAGATTGAGCTTACGGCTAGAGATCTCGTCTTGGATGTATGCAATAAAATCATCCACTTTAAATTTACCAAGATCTTTACCTTTACGAGTACGTACTGCAATTTCGCCAGCTTCCATTTCTTGGTCACCAACAACAAGCATATACGGTACACGCTTCAAAGTATGTTCGCGGATTTTAAAGCCAATCTTCTCATTTCTCAAGTCCGCTTTAGCTCTAATTCCACTTTTTTGTAGTTTTTGTACTATTTCTTGAACATAACCTGACTGTTTATCAGTAATGTTCATAAGAACTGCTTGTTCTGGCGCCAACCAAGTTGGGAAGAAACCAGCATATTCTTCGATAAGGATACCAATGAAGCGCTCTAGTGAACCTAGAATCGCACGGTGAATCATTACCGGTACAAGACGTTCGTTATTTTCACCTACATAAGTAGCGCCTAGGCGACCTGGTAGGTTGAAGTCTAGCTGGACAGTACCACACTGCCAAGCGCGGTCTAGACAATCGTATAGTGTGAATTCAATCTTAGGACCGTAGAACGCACCCTCACCTTCTTGAATTTCGTATGGGATATCCATCGATTCAAGAGACTGCTTCAATGCTTCTTCAGATTGATCCCAGATTTCATCTGAACCTACACGTTTCTCTGGACGAGTAGACAGTTTCACTACGATGTTGTCGAAACCAAATGTTTGGTACGTATCGTACACCATCTTGATGCAGTTTGTTACTTCTTCTTGGATTTGGCTCTCAGTACAGAAAATGTGAGCATCATCCTGAGTAAAGCCACGTACACGCATAATGCCGTGCAGTGCACCAGATGGTTCGTTACGGTGACATGAGCCGAACTCTGCCATACGTAGCGGTAGGTCGCGGTACGATTTTAGACCTTGGTTGAAGATCTGTACGTGACCTGGACAGTTCATTGGCTTAATTGCGTATTCACGGTTCTCAGAAGAAGTTGTGAACATTGCATCAGCGTATTTATCCCAGTGACCTGAGCGTTCCCAAAGAACACGGTCCATCATTAGCGGACCTTTTACTTCTTGGTAACCGTACTCATCTAGCTTAGCGCGGATGAATACTTCCAGATCACGGAAAATAGACCAACCATTGTGATGCCAGAACACCATACCCGGTGCTTCTTGCTGCATGTGGAATAGGTCTAGTTGCTTACCAATCTTACGGTGGTCACGCTTCGCTGCTTCTTCTAGGCGAGTTAGATGCGCTTTCAGTGCTTTCTTATCGTGGAAAGCCGTACCGTAGATACGTTGAAGCATTTTATTGTCGCTGTTACCACGCCAGTAAGCACCTGCCACATTCAATAGAGTGAAGTGTTGACAGAAGCTCATGTTAGGAACGTGAGGACCACGACACATGTCGATGTATTCTTCATGGTGGTAAAGACCTGGACGATCATCACGAGATACGTTTTCGTCTAGGATTTCCACTTTGTATGGTTCGCCACGTGATTCAAACGTATCACGCGCTTCCTGCCAGCTTACTTTTTTCTTAACAACTTCGTACTTGGTTTTCGCTAGCTCTTTCATACGCTTTTCAATCTTTTCAAGATCTTCTTGCGTTAGAGACTCATCTAGATCGATATCGTAGTAGAAGCCGTTGTCGATGGTTGGACCAATCGCCATTTTAGCTTGTGGGTAAAGCTGCTTAAGAGCGTGACCAAGAAGGTGAGCACAAGAGTGACGAACGATTTCTAAACCGTCTACTTCATCTTTTACGGTGATGATTTCAAGGCTTGCGTCTTCTTCAATTAGGTCACACGCATCAACGCGGTTACCGTTTACACGACCAGCGATCGTTGCTTTTGCAAGACCAGGACCGATCGATTGCGCAACTTCCATAGTAGAAACTGGGTTGTCAAATTGACGCTGACTGCCGTCAGGAAGAGTAATAATAGGCATGCTATGTCCTTTACAGTGGTGTTGCACACCAAGCAACACATGTTATTCAAATT
>NZ_JAWOTA010000013.1:0-127732 GCF_033338635.1 Vibrio sp. Vb1755
GTCAGGAAGAGTAATAATAGGCATGCTATGTCCTTTACAGTGGTGTTGCACACCAAGCAACACATGTTATTCAAATTAGAAGCTATTTGTTGAAAATAGTTGAGAGTCAATAAAGGCCTCTCGGTAACACGAATACCGGACCGTTATCGAAAATGGGATTGTACCTAGCTCACATTTAGATTGCAAAGCGCGATTTTGTTTTATCATAAGAACTTAACCTCAGGCCTCGCCGCGACAATCTGATGATTCTTCTTAAGGGCTCACATCACTTGTAAACGGAGTTACCCCCTCCCAATAGAACTTGAATACACAACTGGTATAATAGTTCCTAATACATATTAACTAACACAGGACCCAGCACACCTAGTTCCACCTCAAAGTGCAATTTAGGTATATAGTTGTTTTATTGAGTAGTTTGCATGTAGGTGTTCATCATGATCTATTTCAAATCGCGCTTTATGGGGCTTCTAAGCATTTCGATATGCTGTGTACCAGCCATGGCATCAGATGACCTGTATGGGCCGCTACGTTCTTACGCACAATCTCCGATGCAAGTGGTTAGCCATACCAATATACTGCGCTCAGGACATAGCCTTCCCTCTGACTTTGTCGAAACCTATGGCTCAGGAACCGTGGCTAGTGTTTGGGCTCATACTGATGAATACGCACTGGATTATTACCACAACCAAATCGAAATTGGCAGCAAGTGGCAAATCAATAGCAGTTGGCAATGGGAACTCAATTATCGGTGGGTTTTTGCCGCTGATAACCATTTAGATGGACTGACGAAAAGCTTCCATAACCTTTTCGGTATCGGACAGAATGGCCGAGACAAAGTAGACAGAGATCGTTTTCACATTTCAATGCCGCAATATGATGTGCTAGAAGACGACTTCGAAGGACAAACGCTTGCCAACAACTTATCTACTTATTTGCAATATCAAGTGTTTCAGAATGAACATCACGGCCTATCTATTGGTGGCAGCTTATATTTTAATGATGTTGCTCACGGGACTTTTCAAGGCAGTAATTTCGAGCAAGGCTTCCAAATAAATTACAGTTATTTGAGTGACGCCCATGCATTTTACTCGATGGTTGGCATGACTTTTCGCTCAGATGATCGCGCCTTGCTGGATCTACCCTATCGGCATAATACGATTGCCGTTGCAGCTGGGTACCGTTATGCATTGGAAGATAACCACCACCTGATGTTTGAATACCATTGGTATCAAGGCTCAACAGAAGGACCCGCAGAGTTTGCTGATGCCTCTAATGAACTGGTATTAGGCTATCGATATCTCATGGAAAACTCCGCGCTTGAGTTTTTAGCCGTTGAGAACGCACGAAACATGGATAACAGTACCGATATCGCTTTCACAATAGGATATCGGTACATATTCTCATCAAGTTGATGAGAACTATAGATTTAGCGTTGGTGCAACCGCGGCAGCGACTTGAGCATCAGTTGCATTGATCGGTAACGTAAACGAGCGATATTGGTCACCAGCCAAGCTGAGCGAAAGGTCAATCTCTGCCAAACAATGCATGACCTGCCCTTCCAGAATAAAAGAAAGCTCAATTTCTTTTGATGAGATAAAGCCGTTATTTCGGAACTCTAGCTCTTGATAAATTCCAGAGCGAGAAGCAAACGAGCCACCGCGCAAAAAGCCTTTTTCAACATCGGCTTTAACCATAGTGAAACCAGCTTGCTCGATCGCTTGAATAACCCGAGATGCTACTGGTAGTGGTTTCACTTCAATATAGTCACGGTCACGCGGGTCAATCGCAAAATCAATATCTAACGTCGTTTCAACCCAAACATGGCATTGATTCTTAAGTGCGCTAACCGCAGTAATTGGCGTTTCATCATGCAGTTTTAGCTCAAACGGAACCTGCTTCTCTTCATTAGGTTGAATCACAAAGGGGTCTACCGCCTTCAGCTGATCAATAGTGAACGTTTGGTAACTTACGCTATCATCCACTTCGACTTTCATCTCTGTGTTCAACTTAATAGTAATAGCATCAATTTGTTGTTCGACGTCTCCGCCTTTGATATGAACATGCCCTTTCAGCGTCGCTCCTTGAAACACGCTCATTTCGTCTAAAATCGTATCTACTTTTGCAGAACCAATCCCCAGTGATGCTTTCAATTTTTTAAACATGTTTTTCCTTTTTAGCGACTTTTCTTCTAATAATCGTTTGTTTACACAATTGTTTTATACTCTGCAAGCAATAGACCACAAGAAAATGTTCGAATTCCATCATCAATCCAAATAATGCTCAGCAGCAAGAGTCATTCAGCCCTGCAATAGGATTGTTCGGTCACTAAGCGGTACATTCGTCGAGAAATGTTTGCAATTTGTACCTAAATTAAGCAGTATTTGTATAGTCAAATAAAGGAAAATGATTATGTCTGCACCACTCTACATTCAAATTAAACAATTTATCCTGGATAAAATTAAGGCTGGAGAGTGGGTAGTTGGTCATCGCATCGCCACCGAGATTGAGCTTACCGAGCAATTTGGTGTCAGTAGAATGACAGTGAACAAAGCAATTCGGGATTTAGTTAATGAGGGCCGATTACAACGTCGCCCACGCTTAGGCACGTTCGTGTGTGATCCTGGTGAAAAGTCAGAATCTCCCCTGCTAGACATTCGAAACATTGCCGAAGAAGTCAGCGATAGAGGGCGAAAGTATGGCAGTAAAGTGCTCAAACAGATTGCTATAAAAGCAGATGACAACATTGCGACAAAACTCGGCGTTATGTTAGGCACGACAGTGTTTTACAGTGAAATTATTCACTATGAAGACCAAACGCCGATTCAATTGGAGCTCCGCTGGGTGAATAGCCAATATGCCCCGAGTTATTTAAATCAAGACTTCACACAAATCACTCCAAATCAATACCTGTCAGATAATTGCCCACTCAGCGCGATAGAACATACTGTAGAGGCAATTGTGCCTGAAAGCCGTATTAAGCAAGACTTAAAAATGCAAGCCAATGAACCTTGCCTTCTCTTGAATCGCAGAACGTGGAGCCAAGATAAGTTAATCAGTACCGCCCTACTTTATCACCCTGGTAACAAATATAAGCTGAGCTCAAAAGTGCTCATTTAAGGACAAGATTTGTCCTCTAGATCTACGTTTTGATCACATTTTAGCAACATCAATCTTGTCAGTGTTCTTATTTTGCTCTATTTATTTGTATATACATTTAATGATACAAATAAACACAGGGACACAAACATGGATTTGCTGATTGAAAACGCACGTCTAGTTACCATGCAATCGGGAGAATGCGGATACCTTCCAACGCCTCCAGCGCGCATTGGTATTCAATCTGGAAAAATCGTTGCGATCAGTACCTGTGCCATTGGTGAAGACGCACCGCAAACCGAGTCTCTGTTGTCTGCCCAACATTACCCTCAGAGTATCGATCTTCAAGGCCAGTTAGTTCTGCCAGGTTTGATCGACTGCCACACTCATCTTATTTACGCGGGCAATCGTGCCAACGAATTTGAAATGCGCTTAAACGGCGTGCCATATCAAGAAATTTCCAAACAAGGCGGCGGGATTCTCTCAACGGTACATGCGACACGCTCTGCAACCGAAGCACAACTAGTTGAGTTAGCGTTACCACGTTTAGATGGGTTACTCGCGAGTGGCGTCACTTCTGTCGAGGTGAAATCTGGCTATGGATTGACACTGAATGATGAAATAAAAATGCTCCGTGCCGCCAAAATGCTAGAGCAAGAGCGCAAAGTTAAAATCACCACTACACTTCTCGCCGCTCACGCTATTCCGCCAGAGTTTCAAGGTCGTGCAGATGATTATATTGAGCACATTTGTCAGGAGATAATCCCTGTTGTCGCAAAGGAAGAATTAGCTACGAGTGTCGATGTTTTTTGTGAATCGATTGGTTTCAATCTTGAACAAACAGAAAAAGTGTTTGTAGCTGCAAAACGCCACGGCTTAAAGGTTAAAGGGCATACTGAGCAACTTTCTAATCTCGGTGGTACAGCCCTCACTGCGCAATACAACGGTCTGTCAGCGGATCACATCGAGTTTTTAGATGAGCAAGGTGTTAAAGCACTTGCTCGATCAAACACCGTCGCCACTCTATTGCCTGGCGCTTTTTATTTTCTAAGAGAGACTCAGTTACCACCGATTGAGTTATTGAGAGAGCATAACGTGCCGATGGCAATTGCTACGGACGTCAACCCAGGTACATCACCATTTTCTGATCTCACACTCATGCTGAATATGGCGTGCACGCTATTTCGCCTTACACCGCAAGAAGCACTGCGTGGTGTAACGCAACATGCAGCCAAAGCTCTGGGTTATCAAAACTCACGTGGCGAAATCAAAGTAGGGTTTGATGCGGACTTCTCTATCTGGGATATCGAAAGCCCTGCGGATTTAAGCTATCAAGTCGGAGCAAAACGTCTGGTAGGTCGTATAGTAAATGGTGAATACATTTCACACGGAGGCCAATAATATGTCTCAATTCGACCTACACTCTCCCCTATTTCATTGGCAAGGCCGTCATGATGCCGAGGACGGCAAGCTTGGTCAGCGAATTCATCACGTTGTTCAACGCCAAAAAGCAGATGAGTTGAGTGCCGTTGCGCATGGCGTCTCATTACTCGGTTTTGCTACCGACGCTGGCGTTGCGAGAAACAAAGGACGCATTGGCGCGAAAAAAGCGCCAGACTTAATCCGACGAGCACTCGCTAATTTAGCATGGCACCAAGACGCCCCACTATATGACTTAGGTACTGTGGTGTGTGAAGACGACTTACTGGAAGAGAGCCAAGCTCTATGTGCAGCAACCATTTCAAGCGCACTGCCCCATACGCCAGTCATCGTGCTGGGTGGTGGGCATGAGATTGCGTGGGCCTCGTTTTCCGGCTTAGCGGAATATTTTAAAGCGCACCATCCAGAGAAGAAGCCTAAAATCGGCATTATCAATTTCGATGCGCATTTCGATTTGCGCGCATTCGAGAGTAACCTCGCCGACATAAGACCGAGCTCTGGTACACCCTTCAACCAAATTCATCATTTTTGTCAACGTAACGATTGGGACTTTCATTACGCTTGTATTGGTGTAAGCCGCAGTAGCAACACTAAAGCGCTATTTGAAAAAGCAGATGCGTTAAATGTTTGGTATGTAGAGGACAATCAGCTCTGCTACTTAAACCACAGTTATCACTTAACTCAGCTTCAGCATTTTATTGACGACTGTGACCACCTCTATTTGACCATTGATCTGGATGTATTTCCTGCCGCAACCGCACCTGGAGTCAGCGCACCAGCAGCTCGGGGAGTGAGTTACGACACAATTGCCCCCTTTTTAGATCGAATTCTTCATTACAAAAATAAGTTAATGCTGGCTGATATCGCCGAATACAACCCAAATTATGACGTCGATAGTCAAACAGCACGATTAGCTGCCCGTTTGTGTTGGGATATCGCCAACGCAATGGCGGAAAAACAGCACAAACCATAATGCATCCCAGATGCCACTGATTATTACGACCAAGCAAGTACTTGGTCATCACGAGAAACTAAAGGAGTCTGAAATGATACAGCGCCAGGGACAAGATCCACGACTTGATACAAGCAGAACAATTCGTGCACCTCACGGAGATAAACTGCGCGCAAAATCTTGGCTAACCGAAGCCCCTCTTCGTATGCTGATGAACAACCTTGATCCTGATGTTGCAGAACATCCACATTCACTGGTTGTATATGGCGGCATTGGCCGAGCAGCGCGAAACTGGGAATGTTACGACAAGATTGTTGAAGTACTTGAAAGACTCGAAGATGACCAAACGCTTTTAGTTCAATCAGGCAAGCCTGTTGGTGTTTTCCCTACTCATAAAAATGCCCCACGCGTGCTTATCGCAAACTCAAACCTTGTTCCGCATTGGGCAAACTGGGAACACTTCAACGAGCTCGATAAACAAGGCTTGATGATGTACGGCCAAATGACCGCTGGCAGCTGGATATACATTGGCTCGCAAGGTATCGTACAAGGCACATACGAAACGTTCGTATCTGTTGCAAAAAAACACTTTGACGGTGACGCAAATGGCCGTTGGATTCTAACGGGTGGTCTTGGTGGCATGGGTGGTGCTCAACCTCTCGCTGGTACAATGGCGGGCTTCTCCATGATTGCAGTAGAGTGTGATGAATCACGTATCGATTACCGCCTACGTACAGGCTATGTCGATAAGAAAGCGACTTCTTTAGATGAAGCGCTAGCTATCATTAAAGAGTCAGACACACCAGTATCGGTTGGTCTACTAGGTAATGCAGCAGACGTTTTCTCTGAGCTGGTAGAACGTAATATCACGCCTGATGTCGTAACAGACCAAACGTCTGCACACGACCCGCTCAATGGCTATTTACCACAAGGCTGGAGCATGTCTCACGCAGCAGAAATGCGTTTGCAAGATGAAGCAATGGTCGTAAAAGCAGCGAAAAAATCCATGGCTGTGCAAGTTCAAGCGATGTTAGAGCTGCAAAATCGCGGCGCCGCAACACTCGACTACGGTAACAACATCCGCCAGATGGCCTTGGAAGAAGGCGTAGAAAACGCATTCGATTTTCCTGGCTTCGTTCCAGCCTACATTCGTCCTCTATTCTGTGAAGGTATCGGTCCTTTCCGTTGGGCTGCTCTCTCTGGCGATCCTGAGGACATTTATAAAACCGACCAAAAAGTAAAAGAGCTAATTCCAGATAATCCGCACTTACATAACTGGCTAGATATGGCTCGCGAGCGCATTCAGTTCCAAGGTTTACCTGCGCGTATTTGCTGGGTTGGTCTTAAAGATCGTGAGCGTCTTGGTCAAGCATTCAACGAAATGGTGAAAAATGGCGAACTTAAAGCGCCCGTTGTCATTGGTCGAGATCACTTAGACTCTGGCTCTGTAGCAAGCCCGAACCGTGAAACCGAAGGTATGATGGACGGTTCTGACGCCGTATCAGACTGGCCATTATTAAACGCGCTACTCAACACGGCGGGCGGCGCAACTTGGGTTTCACTGCACCACGGCGGTGGCGTAGGTATGGGCTTCTCGCAACACTCAGGTATGGTTATCTGCTGTGACGGCAGTGAAAATGCCTCACAACGTATTGCCCGCGTGCTGCATAACGACCCAGCAACAGGCGTGATGCGTCATGCTGATGCGGGATACGATATCGCTAAACAATGTGCAGCAGAGCAAGGGCTAGATTTGCCAATGCTCAACGAAGAACTGAAGAAGCTCAAGTAAGGATGAAAGAGATGTTAAATTTAACGCTAAAGCCGGGTCATATTAGCTTAAACGAACTACGCCAAGTGAGCCGTTCACCAGTCAACCTTACTTTGGATCCTGAAGCCATTCCGGCCATTGAAGAAAGCACGCAAGTCGTAGACCGAGTCATCGCGGAAGATAGAACGGTTTACGGAATTAACACTGGTTTTGGGCTATTGGCTAACACACGAATAGCACCAGAAGATTTAGAAACACTGCAACGCAGTATCGTTCTTTCTCATGCGGCAGGTATCGGTGAGTTTATGTCAGATGAAACGGTTCGTCTGATGATGGTATTAAAAATCAATAGTCTGTCTCGTGGCTTTTCTGGGATTCGCCTAAAAGTCATTAATATGCTGACCGACCTAGTCAACGCACAAGTTTACCCTTGCGTACCTAAAAAGGGCTCTGTTGGCGCATCAGGTGACTTAGCTCCTCTAGCCCATATGAGCACAGTATTACTGGGAGAAGGACAAGCTCGCCACAACGGTAATATCATTTCCGGGCAAGAAGCTTTAAAAATCGCAGGTCTAGAGCCTATCACTCTGGCGCCAAAAGAAGGCTTAGCGCTACTAAATGGGACTCAGGCATCCACAGCGTTCGCATTGGAAGGCCTGTTTATCGCGGAAGACCTTTTCGCGTCAGCAACCGTTTGTGGTGCAATGTCTGTTGAAGCCGCTCTCGGCAGCCGACGTCCATTCGATCCGCGCATTCACCGTGTACGTGGTCATCGCAGCCAAATGGACGCAGCACTCGCATACCGTCATTTGTTAGACACATCGAGTGAAATAGGTGATTCGCACACTAACTGTGAAAAAGTACAAGACCCGTATTCTTTGCGCTGTCAGCCTCAAGTGATGGGTGCGTGTTTACAGCAAATCCGCAATGCGGCGGAAGTACTACAAGTAGAAGCGAACTCCGTATCAGATAATCCGTTGGTGTTTGCTGAAGATGGTGACATCATCTCTGGCGGTAACTTCCACGCGGAGCCTGTTGCAATGGCAGCCGACAACCTAGCACTTGCGATTGCCGAGATCGGCAGCTTGTCTGAACGTCGTATGGCATTACTTATCGATAGCGCGCTATCAAAACTGCCACCGTTCTTAGTCGACAATGGTGGTGTGAACTCTGGTTTCATGATCGCTCAGGTGACCTCTGCTGCGTTAGCAAGTGAAAACAAAACGCTCGCTCACCCAGCGTCAGTAGACAGCTTGCCAACATCTGCAAACCAAGAAGATCACGTGTCAATGGCAACATTCGCGGCTCGCAGATTGAAAGAAATGGGCGAAAACACTCGCGGTATTCTGGCTGTCGAGTACCTCTCAGCAGCACAAGGCCTAGACTTTAGAGCGCCAAACAAGTCCTCTGAGCGTATTGAGATTGCGAAACAAATGTTGCGTGAAAAAGTATCGTTCTACGATAAAGATCGCTACTTTGCTCCAGACATTGAACAGGCAAACACTCTGCTTAAGCTGGCTATCCACAACACGCTCATGCCAGAGAGCTTGTTACCCAGTGTTCAATAATTAAGCATAACTGGCATTTCACCGAATAAAAAGATGATGAATTGAAGGCTCTACGTTCTGCGTGGAGCCTTTTTATATACGATTAAACATATTGATGGCACTATTTATGAACACCTGTCTACTTTGATGGCTATACTTTACAAGATAGGCGAGCGAAAAGGTCGTTGTTTATTGTTTTAACAAATAAAAGCGTTGCTAAAGTATGCGTTTTTAACGGTTTATCCGCCGAAATAGTGTCTTATTGTTAGGATACGGTGAAGTTTTCACTGGATGGACCATTGCTACGCAGATATTCGCATATAATCCCACACAGTTTTGGTTACTACGTAAAAATTATGTTTCTAACACCTTATTTTTCAAACACTAATCACCAGTTTCAGTTCACTCGCGAACAAGCAAGCCACTTTGCAAAACGTGTCGCAGGTGACTACAACCCAATTCATGATGAAGACAACAAACGCTTTTGTGTCCCTGGGGATTTACTTTTCGCTGTGCTTCTTAGTAAAGAAGGCGTTAGCCAAAAGATGCGTTTTAACTTCTCTGGCATGGTAAACGATGGTGTAGCACTTCATATTGAAAATAAGTGTGACAAAGAAAGCGCTGTTGTTGACGAGGCAGGTAAAGAATACTTACACATGTCCCGTGAAGGTGAAACTAACCACGATCCGGCATTTATTGAGCATGTAGTGACAAATTACGTGCAATTTTCTGGTATGAACTTCCCTCACATCATGGTTCCTCTTATGGAAGAGAAGCAAATGATGATTAACTGCCAGCGTCCATTAGTTATTTATGAAAGCATGGAAGTCGAATTTTCACGCTTAGACCTTACGCATCCAGAGGTGGATTTCACTGGCGCAACATTCGACGTAGAAGGAAAACGAGGTGTAGTCACCTTAAACTTTGCGTTTAAAGAAGACGGTGAAGTCGTTGGTAAAGGTATTAAGCGCATGGTTGCAAGTGGCTTGAAGCCATATGACCAAGAAGCGGTTGACGACCTTGTACGCCGCTTTAATGAACGTAAGGATGCATTCCTAGCAAAGTTCGTTAAGGCAGCCTAGTCGACTGCCCTATCAGAAGCGCACAAAAAAAGTGTTTACTAAAAGAAAGCCCAACGTCGACCGTTGGGCTTTCTTTTTATGTCTCATCCAAACAAAACTAAACGCAATGCTTAGAGCCAACGACGAACATGGTTTTTATAATCCACATACTCTTCACCAAACAATCGCTCTAAAACGCGTTCCTCAGGCTTGATTTGAAACCGATTCATATAACTGACAAATATCACGCCACAAAGCACCACACTCAAGTGCTGCCACCACAAACCAGTTGCTATGATTAGAAGCAATAATGCCGTGTACATAGGGTTGCGTGAAAAGGCAAACACACCTGTTCTTACAACAGAAGATGCCGCTTCAGGTTTTACTGGGTTTACTGTGGTTTTTACTTTGCGAAATTCATACACGCCAGCAATGCCCATGTAGCCAGACAACAAAGTTAATACACCTACTACAAATTCAACAAAGGGTACTCGAATGTTCATGCTCGGCGTCAAAACTTTAAGTCCGTACATCAAAAGTATGACTAGCAAAAACACCACAACAGGTGGGACTTTGAGTTCAAGTTTTCTCAAGATTCATATCCTTTGAAAGGGTCTAAATACGGTTTCTAAAAAGCCCAGTAAAACTGGGCTTGATCTAGTCCGATTACAACAAAGTTAACAATGCCTGAACGGGATGCTTGGGCTTCGTTCCTTCAAAGCGTTTAACTTGGCTGCGGCAAGAATAGCCTGTAATCAAACATCTCTCGTTATCCAACTTATCTAAGCTCGGCTTCCAGCTTAAATTGTAAATGTCTTTCGACATCGACAACTTATCAACCTCATGACCAAACGTACCCGCCATACCACAACAACCAACAGGTACCGTATTCAAAACTGCACCAAAGTGAGCAAAAATAGCGCCCCACTCTTTTTCCGCATTGGGCATTTTGGTTTTTTCAGTACAGTGCGCAAACAGATACCAAGGTTCCTGCGCCTTATGCTCTCCGCTTTCAAACGCTTCTAGTCTTGGGTAAAGCCATTCGTGGGCTGTTAGTACATCGAAATTACCTCGCTTACTGCCAAGCACTTCAGCGTATTCATCTCGATAACACAGCACCAAAGCAGGATCGACGCCAACTAATGGGATATCCAAATCCGCTACCATCGCCAAGAACTTCGCTGTGTCGGCTGCTGTGTCCTTAAACTGACGTAAAAACCCTTTAATGTGTTGTGCTTTACCATTCGGCTTAAACGGCAGAAGTACCGGATGCATACCCAGCTTTTTCAATAACTTAACGAAGTCTTCAACGACATCAGCGTCGTAGTAGCTAGTGAATGGGTCTTGAACAATTAAAACATGCTTGCTCTTTTCAGACGAAGACAAACCACTGAGCGCTTGCAGATCATAAGGCGTTGTCAGCGACTCTACTCGTTGTTTCAAGGTGGGTACTGATAACAACGGCGCATCGACATACCCGACCGTAGATGCCGTTAAACTTTTCACCCACGACTGCTTCAAAACACCATTTACGACACCTGGCGCTTTCGCCATCATCGGCAGCATAGTCTCAATGTTGGCAACCAGATAGTCTTTTGCAGGACGTTGGTAACGAGAGTGATAGATGTTTAAAAAGCGCGAGCGAAAGCTCGGAACATCGACTTTAATCGGACACTGACTCGCACACGCTTTACACGCCAAACAACCATTCATCGCTTCATACACTTCGTGAGAGAAGTCATACTCGTGACGACGATTGATAGAATGACGTACGCGGTCAATCATGGTTTTGATTGATGTTTTGTTTTCTAGTGTTTGCTTTTCTAAGTCAAGGATATCAATGCCTTGTTCAGTGAGCTGACGCAACCACTCGCGAACCAAACCCGCACGACCTTTCGGTGAATGACGACGATCGGCTGTTACTTTCATCGATGGACACATTGGCGAGCTAGTATCGTAGTTAAAACACAAACCGTTACCGTTACATTCCATCGCTTGTTTAAAGCTGTCACGTACTTGAACGTCAATCTGACGGTCATAGTAACCACGTTTGGTATCGGTAACTTTGACAAGCTCTGCATCACTATCCAGCGGTGTACAGATTTTGCCCGGGTTCATTTTGTTGTGTGGATCGAATGCCGCTTTCACACGTCTCAGTTCAGTAAACAACTCGTCGCCGAAAAACTCAGGGCCATATTCTGAACGGAAACCTTTGCCGTGTTCACCCCACATCAAACCACCGTATTTCGCCACCAGCTTGACCACTTCATCAGAAACTTCGTGCATCAATGCTTCTTGGTGCGGGTCACACAAATCCAACGCAGGACGTACGTGAAGCACCCCAGCATCGACGTGACCAAACATGCCGTAATTCAGAGACTTGCTGTCTAACAGTTCTCGAAACTCTACAATGAAGTCCGCCAGGTTTTCTGGTGGCACACAGGTATCTTCAGCGAATGCGACCGGTTTAGCACGACCTTTTGCTGCGCCTAACAAACCCACCGCTTTTTTACGCATGTTGTAAATACGCCCAATGCTCGCTACATCGTTACAAACTTGGTAGCCGATAATGCCCGCTTCTTCTGTTTCCAACATGGTATCGAGCTTGGCGGTCAATGCTGCAACCTGAGCAGCAACTTCCTCTTCGTCCTGACCTGCGTATTCCACCATATTGATACCAAGCATCTCTTTATTTGGAACATCGGTAAGTAAATCGCTCACGGTGTGCCAAACGATATCTTGCTTCGCGAGATTAAGCACTTTTGAGTCAACGGTTTCTACAGACAGCGCCTTCGCTTCTACCATAAACGGTGCATTACGCAGTGCAGAATCAAAGCTGTTGTATTTAACGTTAACCAAAGTACGCGCTTTCGGAATTGGCGTCAGGTTAAGCTTCGCTTCGGTAATGAATGCCAATGAACCTTCAGCGCCGCACAGTACTCGTGTGATATCGAAACGGTCACCTTCTTCATTCAAGGCATTTTTTAAATCGTAGCCCGTTAAAAATCGGTTAAGAGGAGGAAACTTATCTACGATCTGCTGGCGTTTTTCACGACATACGGATTCCGTTACACGTAGCGCCTTGGCAGCAAACTCGCCTTCTTTTGGGTAACCATGAGACAAGTCCGACTCTAAAATTGAACCATCAGCAAACACCGCTTGTAGCGACAAAACATGATCGGATGTTTTTCCGTATTTCAGAGAACCTTGACCAGAAGCATCGGTGTTGACCATGCCGCCAATCGTTGCACGGTTACTGGTAGATAAGTCTGGAGAGAAGAAGTAGCCATAAGGGCGAACAGCGTCATTTAACTGGTCTTTCACTACACCAGTTTGTACACGAACCCAGCCTTCTTTCTCATTAATCTCAAGCACTTTGTTCATGTGACGAGACATATCCACCACAATACCTTTGGTAAGCGACTGACCATTGGTCCCTGTGCCGCCACCACGAGGTGAAAAGGTAATTCGTTCGTACTTTTCTTTATTGCTCAGTTTCCCGAGGAGAGAAACATCTTCTGTCGTTTTGGGATGAACGACAGACTGAGGAAGTTGCTGGTAAACACTGTTGTCAGTGGCAACCGCTAGTCGACTTGAATATTGGCTTTCGATATCACCAGTGAATCCGGCGTGCTCAAGCTCTTTCAGAAAACTAAGAACAAGAGGATCGACATCAGTTTGCGAGTGTAATCTTGGTAACATTTGCTTCCTGCCCCTACGACGCTGATCCGATCAGCTGCGGGTTGTGTAATTATTTGCTCACTTCTCATACAAATTGGCGCTAAGCGAAAAATAACACCACAAAAGAGTTAGTGAAGTAATATTCTTTGAATTTCGTCACTTTACAACATTTAAAAAGACGAGCAAATCAGAATCTCGATACAATAATTAAACTTATGCTTTATTTTTTCACGCTTGATGCCTTACATTGGGGAACGAATCGCGTTTCTAGATGAGTTTTCAGAATGAAAAAAAATAAAATTGTGACCACTGAAGATATCCTTCTCAAACTTTGCCAGTCTGTTTCTGGCGTACTTACTTCGGCGACATCTTCTCAAGTAAATTATTCAGCAATGGTGCAAAAAATCCACAAGACTAGCCTCAAACCAGATTTTGGCTGTTTTGTTCTGTTTGATGGCGGATTTACCGGGCTAGTTGTGATTAATTTTACGGCAAAAGCCGCACTGGAGATCTACACCAACTACATGCGTAATATGGGCATGCCAGAAGAAGAACTGGCAATATCTCATACTTCTGACGAGGTAGGCGATGTTCTGGGTGAACTCATGAATCAACTGGTCGGAGACTTCACTAATAAAATTCGTAAAGACCTGCAAACGAACATCACACAAAACCAACCAAAAATGCTGGCGCTGAATAAGCAAGTTATCTTACAAGTTGATACCAACCTTGACCGCCCTCAAGCGCGCAGAGTGACGTTCTCCACCGAAAACAACAATATTTTCTATCTCGAGCTAGCAATGGATAAAACTGAGTTCATCCAACTGGAAGAGTTTGAAGTTGCTGAAGACGAAAACCCAGACGACATTTTAGAGGCAACACGTAAACAGTTGGCTGAGAAAGAATCTAAATCGTCGGGATCAAACGATGATGCCGATGACTTGCTCAACCAGCTCGGGTTGTAATTCTAACGAATCTTAATGAAGAATGGCTTCTTAGACACAAGTACGACTTCATACTGATTACGACGAACTAAAACGCCAGCCTCGCTTAATGCGAGGCTTCTTTTTATGTGCAGAAATTATCTTCAGTCCCACCTTGTATTTCGTTTTTATGTCAAAAAAGGTAATATGTCTGACTTCATAAATTTTCTGCTTTCGTTACTGGTTGTCGATGGATAAACAAAAAGCTCTGAAAAAAATCGCCAAGTGCTTAGAACTGGGCAATTCCGCTAATGTTAATGAGGCTGCCAATGCTATCAAAATGGCACATCGCCTCATGCTTAAATATGGTCTCGATAAAGACGATATTGAGTTCATCAGAATGGGAAAAACACAATCTTCTCATCTGCTACCAGCGAACATCAGTTCTACCATATTGCGAGTGATTCGCGGCATTAACACAAAATTCGGTGTCGAAGCAGTATTGTTGAATCACAAAGGGCTCAAACGTGTCGAATTTATCGGTGAAGCAGATCGCGCTATTTTTGCTGCATTTGCTTTCGATATTGTTTATCGCGAGATGAACGAAAGTACCGGACAATTCCGAAACAGCTTTGCTGGCACCGGCACCTCTTCTCAGGAAGTGACTCGCCGTGTGAACTCATTTGTATCTGGTTGGGTAGAGGGCGCGATAGAGAAACTTCCAGTCATTTCCCCAGACGAAGAGTCGGCCAACAAAATCAATGATTATATTGATAAAGAATTCCAAAACATTGACCGCGAAACCTTCAAGA
This sequence comes from Vibrio sp. Vb1755, assembly GCF_033338635.1. Classification (NCBI taxonomy): domain Bacteria; kingdom Pseudomonadati; phylum Pseudomonadota; class Gammaproteobacteria; order Vibrionales; family Vibrionaceae; genus Vibrio; species Vibrio sp. Vb1755. Next base: position 15,284 of record NZ_JAWOTA010000013.1, read on the forward strand.
AGCAACTGAAAGAAGCGATGAAAAACCTAACCGAAGACTACGAAGTGGGCTTGAAAAAAGGTAGAAGAGTCTCCGTTAACCGTGGTGTTGGCGGCGAGCAAGCGCGTAAAATGTTGGGCAATCCATCGAAATAACCAGAGCAGCAATTGATTGACGTAGGTTCCAATATTCCAATGTTATTGGGACCTACTTTTTGAAGTTGTGATAGTAACGATAAGAATTTTCTTACAGAAACTCTTATCAATCTTACTTTCTCATAACAAATATCAATGCTTACTTATTCATAATTCGCATCCCATTATGAGGCATGGTTTCGCCTCAGTTTTATACGGAGATTTTCCCTTGAAAAAGATGCCTATTGCACTAGCTCTAGTGCTAGCTCTTACTGGCTGTCAAGCCACTCAACGCCAAAATGCAACAACGGGTGAATACGAAACTAACTCAACCACGCAAGGCGCGCTTATTGGTGCTATCGCTGGTGCAGCAATCGGTCTAGCAACGGGCGATGACGCTAAAGAACGTCGTCAGCATGCGCTCATTGGTGCGGCCGCAGGCGGTGCGACTGGCGCTGGCGTTGGTTACTACTTTGACCAACAAGAAGCAGAATTGCGTCGCGCTTTGCTAAACTCTGGTGTACAGGTTCAGCGTGTTGGTGAGAACCAGCTTTTACTGCGTATGGAAAATGGTATCGGCTTCTCTTCAAGCTCTTACCAGCTTGATGCTAGCATTCATAATACTCTACGCGGTGTTGCTCGCATCTTGGTTGAATACCCAGATACCAGCCTTGTTATCGACGGTTACACTGATAGCACGGGCAGTGAGTCATACAACCAAACGTTGTCTGAGCGTCGTGCAGAGTCCGTACGTCAATTCCTAGTATCTCAAAACGTTGCACCTGGTCGTGCAATTGCACGTGGCTACGGCGAACGTAACCCAATTTGCTCAAACCAAACTTCTGAAGGTCGTGCGTGCAACCGTCGTGTTGAAATCCAGATCTTGCCACTGAAGTAATTTGGTTGCACCATAGCGGTAATAATAAAAAATTACCGGAGCAGGCCTAACCATAATCGTTAGGCCTGACATATCAATGTCTGTCAAAACGTCTGCCCTACTCTGCTTATTTAGCCTCAGCTTTTCTGGTTACCTGCTTGCCTCTCAGGCTCCAAATGACCCCATAGAACAATATGAGTATGCACAGCAATTATTGGCATCAAACAAAGCTGAAGCCTCACCAGAAACGCGTTACTGGCTAGAGCAATCCGCCAACCAAGGTTACCTCCCTGCGCAAAAACAGCTCGCGAACGACTTTGCTAAAGGGATAAATGGCGAAAAAAATGAAACACAAGCGTTATATTGGCTAACCTCTATCGCACTCAATGATCCAACCGATCGGGGCTTTCTTCTCGCTAACTTTATTCAGCGCAATCAAGATAAGGTCACAACTTCTCAATTGACTGAAGCCTTGTATCAAATGGCTTCTCAGCATAATCCAGCAGCAGAACAGGCTTATAATCAACTGTTAGAGCAGCGCTTCAATCAACTGCGAGCTAAACAAGTCTCACAAATAAAGTCGCTCGATAAAAAGGCGGAGCAAACACAAGAAGAGAAAAGCACAACAATTGCAAAACCCAACGTAGAATACTCGCAATTTTTATGGCTGATCTGGCTAGCGGCGATACTCATCATCAGCGGCTTAAGCTTCCTCGTAATCAAGAAACATAAGCAGAATAGAAAAGCGCTTGAAGCCAAAGAGGAAAACCAAAATCAGCGAATGGCGGCAAAAGTTAAAGAGCTAGAGTTTACGAACAAGCAACTGAAACGCCAGCTAGAGAAAGTATTCAAAGAATTTAAGAAATCCAAAACCCAGGCAGAGAACCATAAGCTAAGCGTCGCATGCGCCATGTTTGGCTACACACCACAACACATCCCTGATTTACAAGCAATAAAGCTACGCTATAGACAATTATCAAAGCTTTATCATCCTGACACAAGGGGCAGTGAAGAAGAAATGAAGCGACTCAATCATGCCTTTAAGCTCGTTTCACAAAATGTTACAAAACAGTAAAAATAGGTCAGAATACTTTGGCTGCCATGCTTTTATTCCCATATAATCAAACACCGCAATCGATCTCCCTCTCAAACAAATTAACAGACATTTAACTTAAGTCTCGCTTTTATGCCATAATGCCCGGCGCAAAATAACACCTAACGACTCAAATTAATCTAGGTGGGGAGAAAATCAATGTTCAATGAAGAAGGCACCTGTGATTGGTGTAAAAAACCTAGTCTTGTAACTCGTCACGATTATTTAGATGGCAAGCACCACTACTCATGTAAAGCTTGTTACGACATGGCAAAAATCGACGTGCGCCTATTTAACCAAGGCGAATTGCAAATGCGCGAACGCTTGCAACGAGCGAGCTAAGCAAGACGGAATCAATGGAACTGATTTTCAAAGGCGCCTTTTAAGGCGCTTTTTTGATCGCCCAAGCCTATTTCCAATATCTATCTCGTATTCCCTCCTATCCTACACAGCATGTCGCATCATCAGCCCTCTCCCACTGTATACAAACCATTGTCCATGAAACAACACCTGTATATACAGTAGTAAACCCCTGTATGTCTCTCGTCCAACTTTCTACTCACCTCACATTTTTAAATTGATGTTAGACATATCAAAAATGAAAAACAACCAAATAAATTCAACCACTTAGAACAAAATTATTTTATTTCCTTCTCAAAAAACCGCAAATAACTTTTGAGAAACGGGTTGATCAGGTCGCCAAAACAAACTACTGTATGCACATACAGCATGTATAAAGGAACAGTAAGATGCAGTTACAAAGTCAATCTCATACATACTCTCGTTACAACGTATTGGCACAAGCAACTCAGCCCATGGCCGTTTCGGATCAGCTTCTATCTAAGCTGGCTGTTTTATCGCAGCAGAAACAATGGATTTTGTTTACAGCAGACTGCCCTCGTCCAGACTTTGAACAACTCACTGCTTCTAATATTTGCTGTAAAAACGTTATTCAAATGAAGCCCTCTCAACAGCTTTCAGAAGTCGAGATCGTGATCAAAGCCATCCGATCAGGTAATGCCAGTGCTGTTGTCGCATCCAATAAAATTGCACTTATGAATCAATCTATGTTGCGCGACGTGGCGCAGCGCTATCAGTGTGAAGTCTTTTTCGTCGAAGGCAGAGTTAATAAGTACCACTAATAAGTTCGACGTTATCCATCCTGCATCTCGCCTCCTTTTTAAGGGGGCTTTTTTTGTATTAAAGAAAACAAGCAAACGTTTGCTTTTTCTCTGGCGAGTTAAAATAGTTCTGGTATGATGCCCACATTCGATTTATTCAGCGCCCAAACTTTGCTGAATATCTTCTCTTTCTGACGTTTGATTAAGATGATAGGAATGTCGCAATGAGCCTTGCTAATCAAGTACTTGCCGTCAATGACGACCTGCCAATTCGCACCCATAAACCCGTTCATAGCGGAAAAGTTCGTTCAGTTTACTGGTTAACTGAAGACGACAGCGCCCGACTGATCAAAGAAAAAGGATACGATGTCGCTCCAGATGCGCCTTTGGCTATCATGGTGATTAGCGACCGAATCTCTGCATTCGATTGTATTTGGCATGCTGAAGGTGGTCTTAATGGTGTCCCGGGTAAAGGGGCTGCGCTTAATGCGATTTCTAATCACTGGTTCAAACTATTCAAAGAAAATGGCTTAGCAGATAGCCATATTCTAGACATTCCTCACCCTTTTGTTTGGATTGTACAAAAAGCCAAACCGGTAAAAATCGAAGCCATCTGCCGCAAATACATCACGGGTTCGATGTGGCGCGCTTACGCAAATGGCGAGCGAGAGTTTTGTGGAATCCAACTTCCTGAAGGGTTAGAAAAAGACAAAGCACTTCCAGAATTGCTAATGACCCCATCCACAAAAGGCATTCTAAAAGGCATTCCCGGTGTGCCAGAAGCGGATGACGTAAATATTACTCGTCAAAACATCGTAGACAACTACGAAGCATTTAACTTCTCAAGTGCCGACGATATCGCACTCTACGAAAAACTGCTGAAAGAAGGCTTTAACGTTATCAGCCAAGCGTTAGAAGAAATCGACCAAATCTTTGTCGATACCAAATTCGAATTTGGTTATGTTCATGATGCTGCTAGCAATGAAAAGCTGATTTACATGGATGAAGTGGGTACACCAGACTCGTCTCGTATATGGGATGCTAAAGAATACCAAGCAGGTCACATCGTAGAGAACTCAAAAGAAGGTTTCCGCCAGTTCCTACTTAACCACTTCCCTGACCCAGATATCTTGCTAAACAAAGAACGTATGCCAGAGCGCGAAGCACTCGCTCGTGATAATGCTTTACCCGTCGAATCTTTGATGGCGATTTCGAGCACCTACATTGGTATTGCCGAGAAGATTACAGGAAAGCCGATTCATTTGAGTGAGAATCCGAAAGCGGAAATCATCGAAGTACTGAGCAAAGAATACGGATTGATTGACTAGCACTGTCGCTAGATTAGCTAAACGCTTTCCAATAAAAAGTCCGCAATAGCCTGCAGACTTTTTTCGTATTAGGCTCATTTTAGCCGATATTTAACGTAGTACCATCAGTTGTGGAGGCTGACTTGGTCGTCACCTGATATGTTTTGTCTTTAATCGTTGATACGAAATACCAGGTCGACTCTGCTTTGTCGGGCGTAAAAGTAACGCGCATAAAGCCACGCTGCTTGATATCTGCCCACTGTAATTCTGACACTAAGTGCGGCAACGTGTATTCCATTTGAGCGATCGCAACAGGATCTAACGCTAGGTAGGCCTCTAGCCCAGGGGAACTCACCGAGCTAGTTGCAAACTCTATCCCGATAGGATGCTTAGATACGTCTTTAAGCTCACTTGCCCATGCGTTGTGCGTATCTCCTGCCAAGCAGACAAAGTTACCACTGCTGGCTTTGGCCAGTTGATAAACTTTCTCTCGCTCAACGTAGTAACCATCCCATGCATCTAGGTTATATGGCAAAGCAATGGTATCTAAACTTGGGTCAGAGAGATAACCCGTAATCGCAGAGTTTACCGCTAATAACGCCTCTGTTTTTTGGTCTTCAGTGGCAGTAAACAATTGAAACATAGCGGTCATCACCGAACTTGGCAGCTCCATACGAGACATTAACACTTGTTGCCCTAGCACATTCCAAGTTGCGTCGTGCGTACTGAACGCATCCATCAGCCAAGCGAGTTGGTCAGCGCCTAACAGCTCTCGGTCTTCACTGCGCGACTGAGCAACTAAACCGCCAATCACTTCCATCGTTGGAGAGCTGAGCGAGAAGTAATCCAACGGTTTATCACGCCCCACAAGTCGCGTATCGAGCATCATCAAATTGACTAAACTTCCAAACGAAAACTGACGGTAAATCAGCATGTTTGAGAAAGTGTTTTCACGAACGGGCAACCATTCTGTCCACGCGGCAGCCGCAGCTGCACGACGATCATTAAAGCTGCCCTCCTCTTCTTGATGGTTTTCCGCACCATTTTTCCAACTATCATTTGCAAGCTCATGGTCATCCCAGACAGCAATCATTGGTAGGTTCGCATGTAACGCTTGCAGATCAGCATCTTGGCGATATTGCGCATACCGTTTTCGGTAATCATCTAAGGTAATACATTCAGTGCCTTTGCTTGGCTCTCGCCCTAGTGCCTCAGCATCTTCACTAGCGTAGCCACCAGCACCATACTCATAAATGTAATCACCGAGATGAAGCACCACATCAAACGGGTCTTGCTCATGTTGATTTAAAATCTCTCGATACACATGGAAATAGCCTGCAGGATAGTTTGCACAAGATACAACCGCCATGGATGCCTTTTCTACACCATCCTCTGGTAATGTTTGAGTTTGCCCGACTTCGCTAGTGACATCTCCAACCATGAATCGATAGTAGTAGCGAGAATTTGCGTTGAGATTTTGAACATCGACTTTTACCGTGAAATCTCGGCTCGTGTCTGTGGCAAAAGTGCCACTTTGCACGATATCAGTAAAATTTTCGTTAGATGAAACTTGCCAGCTTACATCTGCGTAGCTCGCTGAGGTTGTAACACGAGTCCAAATGATTACTTGTGTTTGAGTAGGATCTCCACTCGCAACTCCGTGCTCAAAGGTAACCGCAACAGACTCACTAGCATCGCTACCACAGCCCACCAGCCCGGTAACAATAGCCGTTGAAGAGGCAGCTTTCATAAAGTCTCGACGAGACAAAGACATATTGACTTCCTTTCTTATTGTGTTTGTTTTTATGCCCAAATGACGTGGTGACTCAATCATCCTTGTGTGCCAATAAGGGACGTTAATTCGAACTTACAGTACCAACCACTTAGTCGGTAATTTGTCCTAAAAACACAAAGTTAGAAGCTAGTTATGACAATTGCATTTCCAAACGTTACATTTTTGTTAATTTAAGTGCAAATACTCTATATTCATCACACTTCCAAGACCTGTGACAAAAACCTCAAAATAAAAAAGCGACCTACTTTGAGGTCGCTTTTCATTGCACTATTGTTAAGTGGTACATTGATGAAGTGGAAATGCTCAGCCTAAAACTTGATGTTAAGGACATCTTGTTCTGACGTGTCCACCTTCAACTGACTACGAGATTCTATGTACTCGATTTGCTGAACATCGAGCGAATATGGCATAACGACTCGCAATTCATTGATCCCTTCATGTTTAGCTAACTGGGTTAAGCGGACCAAATTGGATTCATCACTTTTACGAGAAGACATCGATTTTAATGCGGCATCCCACAACCGATCTTCAGGCTTGCTCAATTCCGCAATGTTCTGTTTCCACATCAAACCGAAAATAGGCGCGATGGTGGCAAATGCCTCTAAAAAGGTCCATTTTTTACTACCTGTCGCCCCTAAAAAGCTAGTGTAGTCGAATTCAATGCACGTCTTTCCTTGTTGATCCATTCTATGCCCCCGACACTCGAAAATGAGATATACCAAATATCGTTCAACTGTTTTGATATAGCAATGGGATATAAAACATTCGTCTTTTATGCACTAATTTACATGCAAAAGGAAATATTAAAACCAGCTTTGTAACAACTGATGTACAGCTTCGCCATATATAAGCATTCAATTGATTAATATTTCAATTAAGAAACTAAAAACAACACGTAAGTAACGCTATCAATATGAAATCATTATAGATTCACCAAAAAAATATCAATTCTTGTCACAACGTCATCCGCCTACCTACTTCACATCAATCACTCGACTGGCCTTTTTATACTGTATCTTCCAACCAGCCCAGCGTGGCAGCTCCCAACGCTTTGGATCCCCCTTACGGTTTCCCTCTCGATAAACGACCTGTACCAGCTTGCGAGACGCGTAATACTCGACATCTAGTTGGAGTTCTGGCAGCGAAAGTTCTAAAGGGTACTGCTCCGTGAAATCGTCGTATTCCCATTCTGGAACACCGTTAAATGTTAAGTCTTCTGGTTCAAACAACGCCATATCATCGATGTTTTCAACGCCTAATGTTTCCAACTGCTCTTTTAACCAGCTAAAAAATGTCAATGAAGCCAAATCTTTAACTTCTTCTCCGGCATTAAGGCCCAATGCGTTATAGAGCTTCCAATGTTGTATTTGCTGTTTTCTTTGAGAAGCAAAACCTGGTAACAGTGTCTCGTCTTCTATCATTTCGACAATAGACTGAACTGCCACATCACCTTTTAACGCTTGATGTTCAGTACAGATTGTTCGTCCGGCGTAGACAAAATGCATCGTTGCTCTTGGCGTCTCCTCTTCATAATTCGTCTCACCTTGTTGCCACTCCCCTAGCTCAAGTTCGCGTAATAACGTCAGCGGGATAGGCATCATAACCGATGCGAGGTTCAGTGTTTGCTTAACACCTCGTCCTGGCACGCTATGGCTATCTAGCACAATGGCCGCTTCTTCTTTATCAGGAAAGCGGCTGTTACGCCCAACCAGCATCTCGACTACTCCATTTCCTAGAGCATCTCTTCGACGAGCTCGTCGGACAAACACAAGCTCAGGGTGTAATGAGGCGATGGAGAAAAAGAGCGCTTCACGGTTATATCGAGAGGCAACGTCAAGTTCCGGTAATTCAAATACTTCTCGCATTTGTTTCGCTAAACCTTGTGCCTCTTCGAGTGCGCTGGCATCAATGACAATGCCCGGAAGTCGCTCCCCCCGAACCAAACGGATAAGCAAAGAGGCATCACATCCGTATGGCTCCTCTTGAGATAGAAGCTCAGCGACTTCGCCACTTTGTCGCTGATAGAGCTGCGCAGGCACAGATAAGGCGGCAGCCAAATCAATCATTGCTTCCTTCTCTGGCTTCGCTTGAATTCTGGTAACAAGATCGGCAAACAGTGCATCAATGGGTAGTGGATATACTTTTCTCCCATGCTGCGTGACATTGCCATCCTCATCAATCGCTTCCATAGATAACAGCGTCGAATGAGATGCCTCTAGCGACTTTGGAGGAATTGAGTCGAGAAAATCGAGTGTTGAAAGACGATATCCACAACAAGCCGCTGCCAGCATGGGCTCGACGAGCTCTTCTCTGTGCAATTCTGGAGGCGTCACTAATTCTAAAGGCGCGTGTTCACCATATAGACGAATACAAGCTCCTTCAGCAACACGGCCCGCCCGCCCCATTCGCTGCGCGGCGCTGGCCTTAGAAATGTGGGTCAGCGTTAAAGCTGTGCGACTGTTACGTTGAATGGTTCGACGCTCTAAGCCGCTATCAATGACAACTCGGATGTTAGGTATCGTTAAGGAGGTTTCCGCAACATTGGTTGCCAATACGACTTTTCGTTGTTTTTGCGTAGTTAACGCGCGGTGCCGTTCTTCATCACTAACCGAGGCATGAAGTTTGACCACCATGACATCGCCGCAACTTTGTAACATCTGAGCACATTGGGTGATCTCTTTGCGTCCAGGCAGGAAAACAAGAATATCGCCATCTTCATCTTCCAATGCTTCTTTTACCGCTCTGACAACCTCTTGTTCACATCCCTTCTTATTCGGTAAATAACGGCTGTCTAAAGAACGATGTGTCACTGTGACTGGAAAGCAACGCCCTTCAGATCGCAGACGCTTCGCATTCAGGTAACGCGCTAGCTTTTCACCCTCCAGCGTAGCGGAAGTGACGATCAACCGATGCTGATTTTCTTGCTTCAAAATTGCGGTTAATAGATCAATATCCCAGCGTCGCTCGTGAAATTCGTCCACTATCACGATATCGAAGCCTGCTAGCTTGTTTTCCGCAAACCAACGCAGTGCGACTCCCGGAGTCACAAATACAACTTCGGTTTTTTCATCAAAGTAGGCATGAAGCTTGATCGCGTAACCGACTTTGCGACCTATTGGCTCACCAGATTGCTCCGCAAGATATTCAGCCAGCGAGGTACAAGCAATTCGACGTGGTTCAATAACCAGCACGCGTCCGTGTTTTGTCGCCCACATAGGCAAACGGGTAGATTTACCTGACCCGGTTTCGGCTTCCACCACGAGATGGTTTTGGTTCACATGTTGGTCAAACTCAGCTTGCAGGCTGTCGATAGGTAGTTGAAACATAGAAATTGGATTTGATTTGATGATGCAGAACATTATACCCAAGTAAAAAAATCCTGCTTTAGGTATCTCTAAACAACCAATATTGCCGATATTTTCGGCGGTATATGAGTTTTTTTGCGACATTACATTGATGTGCATCAACGCATGTTTACAACTAAATGGTGAACCCGTTAAAATTTGGTGCGCATCCTTCAACCCTACATAAGGCACCCAATGAACAACGATAAACGCCCACTATATATTCCATATGCGGGTCCGGCTCTTTTAGCAACCCCTCTTTTGAACAAAGGCAGTGCATTCTCTGCTGAAGAACGTAGTTCATTCAACTTAGAAGGCTTGCTTCCAGAGTCTACCGAAACAATCCAAGAGCAGGTGGAACGTGCCTACCAGCAATACAAGAGTTTCGAAAGCGATATGGATAAACACATTTATCTGCGTAATATCCAAGACACCAACGAAACACTGTATTACCGCCTAGTGCAAAACCACATTTCTGAGATGATGCCTATCATCTACACGCCAACTGTCGGCGCAGCATGTGAAAACTTCTCTAACATTTACCGCCGTGGTCGTGGTCTATTCATTTCATATCCGAACCGTGACCGTATTGACGACTTGCTGAATAATGCAGCAAACCACAACGTTAAAGTGATTGTTGTGACAGATGGTGAACGTATCCTTGGCTTGGGTGACCAAGGTATCGGCGGCATGGGTATTCCTATTGGTAAACTGTCACTTTATACCGCGTGTGGTGGTATCAGCCCTGCTTACACGCTACCAATCGTGCTTGATGTGGGTACCAATAACCCACAACGTTTAGCTGACCCGATGTACATGGGTTGGCGTCACCCTCGTATTACAGGTGCAGAATACGATGCATTTGTAGAAGAGTTTATCCAAGCAGTACAGCGCCGTTGGCCTGATGCCTTGATCCAGTTCGAAGACTTTGCTCAGAAAAATGCGATGCCTCTTCTTGAGCGTTACAAAGATCGCGTGTGCTGCTTCAATGATGATATTCAAGGCACGGCGGCCGTTACTGTTGGCTCTCTACTTGCCGCCTGTAAAGCAGCAGGCACTCAGCTGTCTAAACAGCGTATCACCTTCTTGGGCGCTGGCTCTGCTGGTTGCGGTATCGCAGAAGCGATCATCGCACAAATGGTATCGGAAGGGATTTCTGACGAGCAAGCTCGCTCACAAGTCTACATGGTTGACCGTTGGGGTCTGTTGCAAGAAGGCATGCCTAACCTTCTTGATTTCCAACAACGCTTGGTGCAAAAGCATATCAATACGAAAGAGTGGGAAAATGAAGGAAATGGCTTCTCACTACTCGACGTTATGCGTAACGCCAAACCAACGGTACTAATTGGCGTTTCTGGTGCTCCTGGCCTATTTAGCCAAGAAGTCATCGAAGAAATGCATAAACACTGTAAACGTCCGATTATCTTCCCACTGTCGAACCCAACAAGCCGCGTAGAAGCAACACCGAACGACATCATTCGTTGGACAAATGGTGAAGCACTGGTTGCAACAGGTAGCCCATTTGAGCCTGTGGTTCATGAAGGTCGCACTTACCCTATTGCACAATGTAACAACAGCTACATCTTCCCTGGCATTGGCCTTGGTGTACTTGCTGTAAACGCAAAACGTGTCACCGACGAGATGCTAATGGAATCAAGCCGTGCGCTCGCAACATGCTCACCTTTAGCAATCAATGGTCGTGGTGCGCTACTTCCACCGTTGGAAGAGATCCACTCGGTATCGAAAAAGATCGCGTTTGCTGTTGGTAAGAAGGCAATCGAGCAAGGTGTGGCGTTAGAAATTACTGATGAAGCATTGAACGTGGCGATTGAACAATCGTTCTGGCAGCCGGTTTACCGTCGTTACAAACGCACTGCGTTCTAAGCTTGAGACATTTCGTTTAATAATTAGCCCCTACCATGTAGGGGCTTTTAATTTTTTATCATCCTAACCAGATTTTGGCATAAATGGGCTTCTCTCTTTTTGTTTCTATCAGATATGATGAGAACTACATTTTTAGTTAAGGATATAAAACGTTTTGTTGTTTTCTCGCATAAGATCAAAGTGGAAGCTGAAATTTTCCTGGAAGCGACTTGCTTTGATTTTGTCGATCTCTGTACTTAGTCTGCTTGTTTCTGTTATTGCCATCGACCGGTGGGTGGTTTTACAAGCCAAAGAAAGCATTTTCACTGAATACGAACAAATACCTCAACATGAGGTTGCTGTGGTTCTCGGTACCAGTAAATACATCGGTAAGATCCTCAACACTTACTACACTCATCGCATTAATGCAGCGATTGAGCTTTACAACCAAGGCAAAGTAAAACAGTTTTTATTGAGTGGCGATAACGCCCATCGCTCCTACAACGAACCGTGGACGATGAAACGCGACTTACTTAAAGCCGGCGTGCCTGAGGAAGTGATTCACCTTGATTATGCTGGCTTTCGTACTCTAGATTCGATTGTGAGGGCGAAAAAGATTTTTGCTTCGGAGCGCTTTCTGATTGTGACTCAGCGCTTTCATTGTGAGCGAGCGCTGTTTATTGCCGATGCTTACAACATTGATGCGCAGTGTCTTGCGGTAGCAGGACCTACGACAAACAAACAAAAAACATCAATGCGTATTCGAGAGTTGCTCGCCCGTGTGAAAGCCTTTTTAGACCTCTACATTATTAATACGCAGCCCAAGTTTCTTGGTCCTCAAGAGCCTATCGTTGCAGTAAAAGAGCCTGAAAAAATCTCTAATGAGCCTCTGCAAGTTCCCGTCGAATAGAGGAATCACGCAGCTCACAAGGCTAATAACATTTCTATAAAACAAATGGGTAGTTTTCTACCCATTTCCAATTCTCAACATCACATTTTCTAATTTGCTCTACGATTCAGGCAAAACTCTTTTTTGCATTCCAAGTAACATTTAATCAATAAATAACTACAAGTCAGTTACTTTGCCATAAAAAAACCGACAAAAGGCAATGCAAAAGGAGCACTACCCATGACCGCACTCGCTGTGACATTGAAGAACTGGTTCTTCACTCGCAACAGCATGATTTTGAACGCGAATATCGTATTGTTCATTATCTTGTTTAATACCCTACCCTTTGAGCCACAAGTAGTAACCGGCCTGAGCATCTTAGTTTTTGTTGCTATTCTTTGGCTAACCGAAGCGATTCACGTCAGCATAACCGCGCTACTCATACCATTACTTGCGGTATTTTTAGGCGTGTTTAACACTCAGACCGCACTGAACAACTTCTCCAACTCCATCATCTTTCTATTCTTAGGTGGTTTTGCACTTGCTGCAGCTTTGCATAAACAGAAGTTAGACCAAGCTATTGCTGATAAAGTGCTGTTACTCGCACGAGGCAAAATGTCTGTCGCTGTATTCATGCTATTTGGTGTGAGTGCTGGCCTGTCAATGTGGATTTCAAACACCGCCACTGCCGCTATGATGCTGCCCCTTGTACTGGGTGTGATGACAAAGCTAGACGCCAAGAAAAACCACAACACCTTTTTGTTTGTTCTGCTCGGCATCGCTTACAGCGCTTCGATTGGTGGTATTGCAACGCTGGTTGGTAGCCCACCAAACGCCATTGCAGCAGCTGAAGTCGGCCTAAGTTTTACTGAGTGGATGAAGCTCGGTGTGCCTATCTCATTAGTACTAATGCCAATCGCTATTCTCGTTTTGTACACCATGACTAAGCCTGACCTTAGCCACAAGTTTGACCTTGACCATCAACCAGTCGAGTGGACAAACGGCAAAATGATTACGCTGGCGATTTTCTTACTGACGGTCACGTTGTGGATTTTCAGTAAGCCTATTAACGCTATGCTGGGTGGCTTCGCTAAGTTCGATACCCTTGTAGCAATAGGTGCGATCCTTCTGCTTGGGGCTTCTCGCGCTGTAGAGTGGAAAGATATTGAGAAAACAACCGACTGGGGTGTGTTAATCCTATTTGGTGGTGGCATCTGTTTGAGTAACGTCCTAAAAGCAACCGGAACAAGCGTATTTTTGGCTCATAGCTTGTCAGGCTTCCTTGAGCAAGCCGGTATTCTTCTAACGATTCTTGCAGTGGTTGCTTTTGTTGTCTTCTTGACTGAGTTTGCAAGTAACACCGCTAGTGCTGCACTGCTGGTCCCTGTATTTGCAACCATCGCAGAGGCCTTAGGCATGTCTCCGGTCATTCTCTCTGCATTGATTGCCGTCGCTGCATCTTGTGCATTTATGTTACCAGTTGCAACACCTCCAAACGCGATTGTGTTCGGTACGGGTCATATCAAGCAAAAAGAAATGATGCGAATTGGTTTCGTCTTAAACATTGCCTGTATTGCTGCACTAACGCTTTTCGCTTGGTTGTTCTGGTAAAAACAGCAAGTTCGATTAGCACTACACTGCTGCTCACGGTAATCATATCGATGACCCAAACTTCCCCCTAAGTGGTGTTCAGCAGTTTCCCTCTTGGTGGCCAGTTGGCCACCTTTTTTTATTCCTTTGAGTGACGAATCGTTAGGCTTGCTTCTTTTCGCAGGCAAGCAAACCATAATGAACCTCGACCCGGTTGCGACCATTGCGCTTCGCTTGGTAAAGCACTTCGTCTGCTCTCGCCATGGTTTCTGAGACGCGTTCATTTTGCATTTGGGCAACGCCAATGCTGCATGTTAATGATTCACCGTGTACCCACAAATGACTCTCCACATTTTTGCGAATCATTTCCGACTTCTTCACAGCTTGATCAATATTGGTGTCAGGGCAAAATACAACAAATTCTTCTCCTCCCCAACGAACAAGTCGGTCATCTGGGTAGATGGAACTTGCCACCACCATGACAAATTCGCGCAATATGTCATCCCCCATTTGGTGCCCAAATTTGTCATTCACCTTCTTAAATTTATCCAAATCCATATAAAGGATACTGAATGTACTATGCCCCCAGCGAACTTGCCGTGATTGCTGCTCAAGCCAGTGCTGCACTGCGTGACGGTTCATCGCTCCCGTCAACGCATCGCGATGCGCCAACTCTGCAAACTCATAGTTTTGAGCTCGCAACGTACCATTCACCTTCTCTAAATGACGATGACGTTTTTTCGCTTTTTCATAAGCGACTCGATTTTTTCGTAATTCGTGCAGCGAAAATGCCAGTCCAAGCGCCATCCAAGAGAGTAAGAGCGCATACAGTAACGTTTCTTGTGCAAGGTAAGCGCCTTCAAACTCAATTTTATCAATCACAATTTTGTGCTCGCCAAGTGCCGCACCAGAGCCGGTCGCGATATCAATACGTGTGATGTTTGAAAATTCAGGTGCAGAGTGTTCAATCGCAACTTTGTTGTCTACTAACCACCACGTCATCACCTGTAAATTTTTAATCGGAATTTCGATGATGTCGTTTGAACCGGACGGAGAAAACTGCATGCCATTGTATTTAATAGTGTACTCGTCGTCTGGTTTGGAATACTCAGGGTTATAGTTGCGCAGATATAAACGCAAATCATGGCTCGGATTGGGCCCCACCCCCGCCTCTTCATATCTCACTTTCAATCGAATCGTATGGTAATTGGAAAGGTCAATCCCCTGTGTTGGCGTTGTGGAATCGGTATAAACAGAGATTCCGCAATAAGGCCAAGCATACGAGCTTTGCTTTAAGTCACAGCTGAGAACTAGGCTTTGCTTATCGTAAAAAATATCAGCCTCACTCAAGCCACCTTCGCTGGCGTCTTTAGTCGCATAGATATTGAAATGTTCTGGTGTAATGGTCAGCTTTCGTGTATCGCCAAGAACACTATAAAGCGCAACCAAACTAATAGTGCAAATAGAGAGGGCAAAGATAAATTTATGGATCCACTTCATGGGCGAGTGACCTGCTCAGCTTATATACAACACAATGTACTCAATGATTTTTCGAACTTCAAACAAAGTCATTTATCAAGAAACAAAATTACTTTTAGCTTTCGTTCTTACTTTCGATACATGGTAACGTGTTTTGAACCGTTATCACGTTTTTAAATCTCTCAAAAATGCGGTTCACTTGTTATTTGCGAAGCATTTCACAGCCGTATTTCCTAACCCATGAAGGCCAGTGCATAACATTTCAGAGCGATACATTTCGCTTTAATGTGCCTGTCAACCCTGCATCTCATCACCACTTCGGATATACTGTGCAAAAACACAATAATGAGTAATGTCATGTCATTAATTGCAACTGGTACGCTAAATAAAATGCGTGCATCTCTGGACGGTGCTGTCAGTTACCGTCTACCTGTTGGTGAGGAAGAAATTGATCTATCGCCGTTTCTGGGTAAAACGCTCACACTGACTCACACGGGCAATATTTTTTGTTGCTCATGTGGTAAGAAAACGAAAAAGAGTTATTCGCAAGGCCATTGTTTTGTCTGTATGAAAAAGCTAGCAAGCTGCGATATGTGCATCATGAAGCCAGAGACTTGCCACTACGACCAAGGGACTTGTCGCGAGCCACAATGGGGCGAAGAGAACTGCATGGTGGATCACTTTGTCTACCTATCCAATACATCCAGCTTAAAAGTTGGTATCACTCGTCATACGCAAATCCCAACTCGTTGGATTGATCAAGGTGCGACTCAGGGTTTGCCAATTTTTAAGGTAAAAACTCGACATATCTCCGGATTAATTGAAGTTGAACTGGCGAAACACATCGCAGATAAAACCAATTGGCGCACACTGCTGAAAGGCGATGGTGAACCAATGGCACTGCAAGATCGTTTTGCTGAGCTATTACCTTTAGTCGAAGACAAGATTGCTGAGATAAAACAGCAATTCGGTGAAGATGCAATTGAAATATTAAGCGAAAGCATTACCGACCTTAGCTATCCGGTGCAACAGCACCCAACTAAGATCACCTCGCATAATTTCGATAAAAACCCGGTTGTTACTGGCACTTTGCAAGGCATCAAAGGTCAATACCTCATTTTTGACACTGGCGTGATCAACGTAAGAAAATTCACTTCCTATGAAGTGGAAATAAGCGCCTAGTTTCGTATGTGGCTGGTTTATTGAAATAAAAACGAAAAAGCTCGAGTTTGACTCGAGCTTTTGTTTTTCTATCAGGAAGATATGATCAGTTACGCATCAAGGATGTTTTCTAGTACATCGAACAACATATCGACTTCTTCTATTGTGTTGTAATGCATGCAACCAATTCGTACTACACCACCCGACTCTTCTAGACCAAGTTGACGAACTAAACCCAGCGCATAAAAGTGGCCGTTCCAAACACAGATGTTGTGTTCACCCAGCGTTTTCGCGATGAATTCTGGAGAATATAGGTCGAATGTTAGCGCAAAAGTTGGTGTGCGGAGTTGGCTATCTTCTTTCGCAATGCCAAATAGATTGACACCATCTAGTGCACTCAGACGCTGTAAGAAACGCTCACTCAAGCGTTGCTCATGTTGTTCATACAATTGGTAACTTTGCTCCAATCGTTGACGAAGAGGTAAACCGGCTTCACCAAATTGAGCCAGATACTCAACCGCAGCAACGACACCAGCAAGGCCTTCAAAACTTTGCGTCCCCGTTTCAAATCGGCCTGGGCCAATATTGGTTGCAGGCTCGACTTTGTACGGACGAATACTGTGCAGCCACTGATCGGCAATGTAAGCAATACCAACGTGCGGGCCGAAAAACTTGTAAGCAGAGCACGCTAAAAAGTCACAACCCAACGCTTGAACATCAACCAAGTGATGCGGCGCGTAATGAACGGCATCCACATAAACTTGTGCCCCGACGTTATGCGCCATGCTTACTACTCGCTGCACATCCACGATAGAACCAGTCGTATTCGATGCATAGGTCACCGCTACAAGGCGCGTTTTATCAGAAAGAAGACTGCTTAAATGCTCCAAGTCCAACGTACAATCATCTTCGTTGATACGAACCTGATGAACCGTAACGCCTTGATCTTCTGCCGCTTGTTGCCAGCTGGACACATTCGAATAGTGGTCCAAAGCAGAAACAATGATCTCATCTCCCTCTTGCCAATCTCGGCTAATCGCACGACTAAGCTGAAAGGTTAACGATGTCATGTTCGCACCGAAGACGATATTGCCAGATGACGGCGCGTTTAGCAGAGCTTGCGCTGACTCGCGTGCATTTTGCATCACGTCAACCGTCTTTTGGCTAGAAAAATAATGCCCGCCTAAGTTGGCGTTGAAACGACCTAAATATCCCACCATGCTGTCTAGCACTGATTGAGGTACCTGTGACCCGCCTGGACCATCAAAAAACGTCACAGGTTTGTCGTTATGGTATTGAGCGAGCGCCGGAAACTGCTCTCTGATCAGATTAAGATTGAAGTTCATTGCGCTTATCCGTAGCCGTGAGTACAAACACATCCATATGACCCGCTTCATCATCAATGACAGAACGGATTGGGCACGCGTTGTGCCACAGTTTACTGTCTGCCAATATTGCAACCTCACCCGTTTCTAACACCTTACGGAAAAATGGGGCTTGGTTATGACTGCTGTACAGCATGATGTCACCACCAATGATGTTATGGCGTCCTACGCCAACCATTGCAATGTGATCAAAACCGTCTTGGTGCACACCTTCAGGTGCCACTTGAGTTTCTTCTTCTAGCGCTGTGATTCGGATTTGGTGAATTTCTATTTCCTGGCCGTTAGGCAGATGATTCGCATTGACAAACAATTCGCACATTTCTCGGAAACCATCACTGATGAGAATATCCTTCTCAATCGGCTCAAATTGTCTTACAACATCACCTTGGAATCGGTTGATATCAGACGATTGAACAAAGCTGTTTTTGTTTAAGTCAATGACTTTGCCATTATCAAAACCAACCACAGAATAACGTCTTAGTCGATACTGACCATCTGCATGCTCGGTACGAGGCAGTTCTTCAAACGATGGGGAAAGCTGCTCTATTGCTGCCATGCTGAGCTGTGTTAAATGCAGAGTATTCTCACGTGAATGTAACATCATTGTCTCCTTTAATGAGGCACATTAATTAACATTTAATTTACACACTAGGTTACGCAAATATTCTGCAATTGCCAGCTTTTAACGTTGATAGCTTCAACAAAATAACAAAAACAACATAACAAACCAATTCAAAGCAAAAATACAGAGCCATGTTTCACTTTTGCGCTTTGGCGATATTTGAAACTAGACTTCTCTACTACGAATAGAATTTTATGCTAGAAGTCAACGTTCTTTATCAATCTTTAGTGGGTTCTAATCTATAACCAATTATTCGATCACAATCGTTGTTTATGCTTTTAAAGCACTAAGAATTTCCATACAATCGAGGGAAATGTTCAGCCCTTTTTGGAGCCATAATGAGCGACGTAAAACATTGTAAACTATTAATTCTTGGTTCTGGTCCAGCAGGATACACAGCTGCCGTGTACGCAGCGCGTGCCAACCTAAACCCTGTGCTTGTGACGGGAATGCAACAAGGTGGTCAGCTAACCACCACTACTGAAGTTGAAAACTGGCCCGGCGACGCTGAAGGTCTGACAGGTCCTGCATTGATGGATCGCATGAAAGAGCACGCCGAGCGTTTCGAAACTGAGATCGTGTTTGATCACATCAACGAAGTAGAACTATCACAACGCCCATTTCGTTTAAAAGGCGATTCTGGCGAGTACACATGTGACGCATTGATTATTTCTACAGGTGCATCAGCAAAATACCTTGGCCTTGAGTCTGAAGAAGCATTTAAAGGTCGCGGCGTTTCTGCTTGTGCAACCTGTGACGGTTTCTTCTACCGTAATCAGAAAGTTGCAGTTGTGGGCGGTGGTAACACTGCTGTTGAGGAAGCACTTTACCTATCTAACATTGCGTCAGAAGTTCACCTGATCCACCGCCGCGATTCATTCCGTGCAGAGAAGATCCTTGTGAAACGTCTGATGGATAAAGTTGAAAGCGGTAATATCGTTCTTCATACCGATCGAACTCTCGATGAAGTACTTGGCGACGACATGGGCGTAACTGGCGTTCGTATTAAAGACGTCAACACAGGTGCGACTGAAGACCTTGAAGTGATGGGCGCGTTTATTGCGATCGGCCACCAGCCAAACACACAAATCTTTGAAGGCCAAGTAGACATGAAAGATGGCTACATCATCGTTAAGTCTGGCCTAGAAGGCAACGCGACACAAACTAGCATTGAAGGTGTATTTGCAGCAGGCGACGTTATGGACCATAACTACCGTCAAGCTATCACATCTGCAGGTACAGGTTGTATGGCGGCATTAGATGCTGAGCGTTTCTTAGACTCACTTGGTGACAAATAACTTTTCACATTTGTGTCATATCCTTAAAGCCCAGCGGTATTCCCGCTGGGTTTTCTTTTGTATACTACCGCCTCATTAAAACAATTATCATTAAGCCTTCACGATGGATAAGAAAAAGCAAAGCAGCTTGAATAAGTGGCTTAAGCAACAAAGTAAGTTAGCCAAGCGCTGGCTTATGATTGCGATAGGCCTAGGCGTACTTTCAAGCGTGTTTTTATTGGCTCAAGCAGCCCTGCTCGCCTCCATTCTGCACCAGTTAATCATTGACCAAGTCGACAAAGCCGACCTCATTTGGCATTTTGTTGGGCTTGGTGGCACGGTTATCGGTCGAGCTGCTTGTACCTGGGGTCGAGAGCTTGCCGGTTACCGTTGCGGTGAGCAAATTCGAGTTTATATTCGCCAACTCATTTTAGATAAAGTTCATAAACTTGGGCCAGCTTACATCAAAGGCAAACCTGCCGGCAGCTGGGCGACGCTCATCTTAGAGCAGGTAGAAGATATGCAAGATTTCTTCTCTCGCTACTTGCCTCAGATGTCATTATCGGTACTAGTGCCTTTCATTATTTTGGTTGTCGTATTCCCAGTAAACTGGGCGGCAGGCTTGATCTTCCTCGTCACAGCACCACTAGTGCCTATTTTCATGGCACTGGTTGGGATGAAAGCCGCAGAAGCAAACCGTAAAAACTTTAAAGCGATGCAGCGTTTGTCCGGTCACTTTTATGACCGCTTGCAAGCAATGACGACCATTCGCTTATTCGATAGAACAAAATCTGAAACTGAAACTCTGAAGGGTGCTTCGGAAGTCTTTCGTACTCGCACCATGGACGTTCTGAAAATCGCGTTTCTATCTTCTGCGGTTTTAGAGTTTTTCACTTCCATTTCTATCGCAATTACCGCCGTCTACTTTGGCTTTAGTTATATCGGAGAGCTCGATTTCGGCTACTACGGCACAGGTGTTACGCTGTTTGCTGGTTTGTTCATTCTGATTCTTGCGCCAGAGTTTTATCAGCCATTACGTGATTTGGGCACGTTCTATCATGCGAAACAGCAAGCGGTTGGCGCAGCAGAAAGCATTGTCGAGTTTCTGGATTTGGAAGTCGATCAAGTCAAAGATGGCACCCAAGCGTTAGATAAGAGTAGTCCCATCCATATTGAAGCGGACGAGTTAACCATTTTTAGTCCGGAAGGTAAGCAGCTCGCAGGTCCCCTATCCTTCTCTCTTGAAGCCAACAAAAGTACGGCTTTAGTTGGACCAAGTGGCGCAGGTAAAACAAGCTTGGTAAACACCATCCTCGGTTTCATGCCTTATCAAGGTAGCTTGAAGATTAATGGTTGTGAATTGTCACAACTGGATCTCGCCACATGGCGAGAGGCCGTAAGCTGGATTGGTCAAAACCCAATGCTATTACATGGCAGCATTCGAGATAACGTCACGTTAGGCAAACACAACATTCAAGATGCAGACGTTCATTCTGTTTTGAATGACTCTCATGCTGCTGAATTTGTTGAAATGCATGGGTTGGATTACCCGATATCTGACCGCTCTGGTGGTTTATCTGTCGGCCAAGCCCAGCGTTTAGCGTTGGCTCGCGCTATGCTACAAAATGGTCGTTTTTGGTTATTAGATGAACCGACCGCAAGCTTAGATGCTCGTAGTGAAAAACTCGTCATGGAAGGCATTAACAAGTACGCACATGCCACAACGAATTTGATGATTACTCACCAGTTGGCACCTTTACAAAGCGTATCGCAAATTCTTGTTATGCAGGACGGCCAGATTGTTCAACGTGGTGATTACGACACACTGTCGACAGAAGATGGCTTATTTAAAGACATGTTGGAAGCGAACCTCGCACAACGTGAAACAGACAAGGGGAACTTAGATGCGTGATTTACTCCCTTATCTAAAACTCTATAAGAAACATTGGTTTGGTCTTTCGCTAGGTATGCTATTGGCATTTCTGACCTTAGCTGCATCTATTGGCTTATTAACGTTATCGGGTTGGTTTATTTCAGCCGCAGCGGTGGCAGGCTTGACGGTTGCTCGTGAGACCTTCAACTACATGTTACCAGGTGCCGGGGTACGCGGCGCTGCAATGGCTCGAACCGCAGGTCGATGGGGAGAACGTGTCGTCAGCCACAATGCGACGTTCAAGTTACTGACCGATCTACGTATCTTCTTCTTTAAGAAACTTGCACCACTGATTCCGGGTCGTGTCTCTACGATGCGTGATGCTGATCTGCTCAACCGCCTAGTGGCGGACGTAGATGCGATGGATCACGTTTATCTTCGACTTATCAGCCCTGTCGTGATTGGTATTTTTGGGATACTAAGTTTAACGGCTGTCCTGGCATTTTTTGACTGGCATCTCGCCCTGCTGCTTGGTTCGATTCTTACCGTCATGTTGTTTGTATGGCCGGTGCTGTTCTATAAACTGGGTAAAAACAATGGCGAGAACCTCACTCATCATAAAGCGCAGTTGCGAGTGGCGACTCTGGACTGGCTTCAAGGCTACAGCGAACTGAGTATCTTTGGAGCAGAAGAGCGTTATCGCAATCTCATTCTAGAGAAGCAAAAGCAGCTTTTGTCTAATCAGTTTGTGAACGCGAATTTAACGGGCATGGCTTCAGGCCTTCTTATGCTTGTGAACGGTCTTACACTGGTTGTGATGCTTTGGTTTGCTGCAGACGGCGTAGGAGGTCGTGCTCCTGATCCTTGGATTGCGTTGTTTGCATTTGCAACGATGGCAAGTTTTGAAATTTTGATGCCTATTGCGGGCGCGTTCCAGTACCTGGGTCAAACGTTGACTTCTGCTCGTCGTTTAAATGAAGTAATTTTGGCTGAACCTGACGTTGTCTTCCCTGAGCAATCAAAATATAAAGACACAACGTTAGACATTGAATTCGACAACATTGGCTTCACTTACCCTGACGGTCAGCAAAAGGTGCTGAAAGACTTGTCACTCTCACTACCGTTGGGCACTAAAACAGCCATCGTAGGTCAAACAGGTTCAGGTAAATCAACACTCATTCAGCTTCTTTGTCGCTACTGGGA
The DNA here is from genome assembly GCF_033338635.1 of Vibrio sp. Vb1755. Taxonomy (NCBI): domain Bacteria; kingdom Pseudomonadati; phylum Pseudomonadota; class Gammaproteobacteria; order Vibrionales; family Vibrionaceae; genus Vibrio; species Vibrio sp. Vb1755. The sequence continues at coordinate 38,276 of NZ_JAWOTA010000013.1, forward strand.
TGTTAACCAAGGTGAAGTTCGAATCGGTGGTACAAAACTGCAAGATTGGAGCGAGTCTGACCTGCGAGAAGCAATGACAGTGGTCAGTCAACGCGTTGATGTACTGAATGGAACACTGCGTGACAACTTACTTATGGCCGCTCCAGAAGCAAGTGATGAGCGACTGTCTGAGATTCTTCAAAAAGTCGAACTTGGTGGCCTTCTTGAGGCTCCAGGGTTAGACGCTTGGTTAGGCGACGGTGGTCGTCAGTTATCTGGTGGAGAGAAACGCCGAATCGGTATTGCTCGAGCATTGCTACGTGATGCCCCAATCCTACTCTTAGATGAACCGACTGAAGGCCTTGATAAGCGTACGGAACAAAAAGTGATGACGCTTTTCAATGAGCACTTTGCTAATAAGACAGTGGTATTCATTACACACCGACTTATAGAATTAGAAAACATGGATAGCATCTGTTTGATGGAACAAGGTGAGATCATCGAGCAAGGCGATCATCCAACGCTACTCGCTCAGAAAGGTCGTTACTACCAGCTATTACAGTCTCTATAATTCGATATTCAGTGACGAGAAGGGCTCATCAAACGATGAGCCCTTTTGTCATTCCTGTATTGTTAATTGCCTAGTTAAGTACGTATACAGGGCTAATTTACCGACCTGATTTTTTGAGATAAGCCGCCATTTCTTCTTCCGGAACCATGCCTCCACCTGTTGCCCAAACAAGATGCGTTGCGTTTCTGAGTTTTTCTTCATCAAATTGCATTCGAGACTGATAAGCATGATTATTCGAGACGTGCACTACCCCAACCATACCGGCTAATGCAGAAGGCTCTAGGTTAATGCCTTCTAGTTCACTTAACTCACCCAAGTGGTGATACATACGAGCATCATCAATGGTGTAAAAGCCATCAATTAGCCTTTCCATAGCTCTACCGACAAATCCCGACGCACGCCCTACTGCTAATCCATCAGCAGCGGTCATGTTGTCGATACCCAAATCTTGTACCGCAATCTCGTCATGCAAACCGGTATGCACGCCCAACAACATACACGGAGAGTGCGTTGGCTCTGCGAAAATACAATGAACATGATCACCAAACGCGACTTTCAAACCAAATGCCACGCCACCAGGCCCACCGCCAACACCACAAGGTAGATAAACAAAGAGCGGATGATGCTCATCAACCACGATTCCCAAGTCATCAAACTGCTGCTTAAGACGCTCACCCGCAACAGAGTAACCTAGAAATAACGTCTGCGAGTTTTCATCATCAATAAAGAAGCAGCTAGGATCTTGCTCAGCTTCTTTACGACCTTGCTCAACGGCAACACCATAGTCTTGCTGGTACTCCACCACTTTGACGCCATGTGATCGGAGCTTATTTTTCTTCCACTCCCGCGCATCAGAAGACATGTGAACCGAGACTGAAAAACCAAGCTTTGCACTCATGATACCAATGGACATACCGAGGTTACCCGTTGACCCAACCGCAATACTGTACTGCTTAAAAAACTGCCGAAACTCATTGCTGAACAATTTGCTGTAATCATCGGTTTCGCAGAGTAAGCCAGCTTCAAACGCCAACTTTTCTGCATGGGTGAGCACTTCATAAATGCCACCTCTCGCTTTGATAGAACCAGAAATTGGCAGATGACTGTCTTTTTTGAGCATTAAACGGCCCAATATTGGCGTATCGTATTGCTGCTCCAAACGCAATTTCATCTTGGGAACATCCACCACAGAAGACTCAATGATGCCATGCGAAGCTTCCGTTTCGGGAAACGCTTTCATCAAATAAGGCGCAAATCGTGCTAGCCGTTCACTCGCAGCTTGAATATCTTTCTCATCTAGCCTCACATAGGGCAAACCTTCTGCTAAAGAGGTTATGTTTGGGTTAAACCAGCAAACCTCCTTAAGATCGATAAGTGGCGCCAAGAGTGGGAACTGCTTGATCAGCGCTTCAATATTCGCCTTGGTCATTTTACCTTCCTGGAGTGATGTGAGTTGAGATAAACAAAAGCGCCGCAATTGCGACGCTTTCATGAATAACAGTGAATTTGATTTTATGCGTAGTTTTTCTCAAACTCTTGCATAAAATCGACTAACGCTTGTACACCTTCTAGCGGCATGGCGTTATAAATGGAAGCTCGCATACCACCAACGGCTCGGTGCCCTTTTAGTGATTTCAGCCCTTTGGCATCGGCTAATTCAAGGAACGTCGCATCCAGTTCAGGTTTCGCAAGTTGGAATGGCACATTCATCAAAGAACGGTTTGCTGAGTGCACGCCATTACGGTAGAAATCAGACTGATCGATGTAATCATACAGTAGTGCGGCTTTATCGCGGTTCACTTGCTCGATCGCTTTTACCCCACCCTGCGCCTTTAACCATTTAAAAACTAGGCCAGACAGGTACCATGCAAAGGTTGGTGGCGTGTTGAACATTGATTCTTTCTCAGCCAGAACAGTGTAATCCAAGATACTTGGCAGTACCTGCTTCGCCATACCTAACAAGTCGTCGCGCACGATAGCGATAGCAATGCCTGAAGGACCAATGTTTTTCTGAGCGCCCGCATAAATCACACCGTATTTCGATACATCAATCTCACGAGAAAGAATCGTCGAAGACATGTCAGCAACGATTGGTTTGTCGGTGACAGGAAGATCGTTAATCTCGATACCGTCAATGGTTTCATTTGGACAGAAATGCACGTAAGCCGCTTCTGGAGCAATTTTCCATTCGTTTGCAGGTAGAACGGCTACTTTTCCGTTGATTTCTGTTTTTGCATCAAATACGTCTGGCTCGCAGTATTTCTTCGCTTCAGCTACCGCACTTTCAGCCCAATAACCGCCGTCGATGTAAGTTGCCGTCTCGGCATCACCAAGTAAGTTTAGAGGAACAGCAGCAAACTGAGCACGAGCACCACCTTGGCAGAACAGCACTTTATAGTTGTCCGGAATATTCAGAAGATCACGTAAATCTTGCTCGGCTTCTTCTGCAACTTTGATGAACTCTTTGCTTCGGTGGCTGATTTCCATGACCGAAGTACCAAGACCTTGCCAATCAATTAGTTCCTGTTGTGCTTGCTGCATAACTGCTTTAGGCAGACCTGCTGGCCCTGCACTGAAGTTAAATACGTTGTCCGTATTTTGTTCCATGATGCTCATTGCTCCTGCTATGTAAATATTACGAAATTAATATCACGTTTTCGCAGCGATAAAAACAAGAAAAGAGGTCTTACGACCTCTTTTTAAAGACTAAGCGTTAAATTGGATTAATTCCGCAACAATACTTGGCTACTGTTGTTGCATCAAGGCAGGCATAAGTAGCGCCACCAATGGGAACTCATGTCCATTTTCGAACTTCAATTTGCCTTCACCGATTTCTGCTTTGAGTTGATAACCGCCCTCAACTTTCTCGATCAGCTCCATGATGAGCAGCTCATCGATTCCTTCTTGAATAAATGGGTAGTGCGTCACTAATTCGTCAGAGAAGTAAGTGCTGAGCTCACCAGTAGTCGCCGTCATCAACTTCATTGGGTCTTGAGTAATGTGGTCAGTACCTTCAGGAATGGATAATTGCCACTCGTTATGGAACTTACCGTCACCAAACGCAAGTGAAAGCTCATTCACGGATAAATCAAAACCTTTGCTAAACAGCGTGTCAACATGCGGCAATAAGCTCGCAATTTCCTGCTCGTCTAACATTGGAGAGCTTTGATAGATAGACATAATTTGGTCAAATGACTGGCTATCCACATCTGCAATTGAGAAATCCAACTTAAAGTTATCGACATCCGTACCATCAGTTAAACGCAGTTTCTTAGCATCTAGGTTCAGCTGACTGTTCAGCTTATCACCAGACTCATTCATCGTAGTGTTGCCACGGTAACTCGCATTCTCAATCAAAAAGACAGGCGTTAAGTTCGAATCAACCACATCCAGCTTCTCTAGAGAAAAAGATTGCTCACCCAGCCAATAGCCTTTTGCTTGCTTACCTTTACCCTGACCTGTCAATGCATTCAGATGAAGCTCTTCACCGTTTTCAAAATCCACTTGAACAGAAGGAACAGAAACTTGGTAATTGAGATCACCCAATACCGTCACATCCCCTGTCACTTTTGCAGGGCTTGTAGAAACAGAAACACCTTGCGCTTCGTTACGATAATGCCAACTGTCTAGGTCAAGGGTGAATGCCGTATTGCCATTTAGTTGAGTCTGACTATGCATCGTGAGAGGCAAAAAGTCATTGTCCACCAATTTTGAATCTGCTGTTAGGCTTGTTAGACCGTGGCTAACATCACTGGTTACGTCAAACGTCGTTGGCATACCATCACGCTCTAGCTGCGTTTTAAGCTCAGGGTCAACAACTGAATAACGAGTCAGCACGACTGAAGACAAATAGCCACGCTGATACTCGACCACTTCGCCTTTAATCATTTCATCATTCATATTGGTAATACCATCTTCAATGATGGACTGACCAATTTGTCCGACAGCCAATGGCCAACACAGCGCTAATGAGATAGCACCACCAATGGCGCCGATTTTTTTAAGATTTTGCATAACGTCACTTATTAGGTATTTTCGGTCAGTCTACCCCAAACCACCTGCGGAGAAAACATTGAGACAAATCAGACTATTGATGCTTATTCTAGTCCATTAATCAGGAATCATACTTGGCTCCCACTCATCATGTCCTTTTATTGTTAAAGTTTGCGTGGCGAAGTTTTAACCGGAGCTAAAACATCTGTGAATCGTTATGCTGTGTTGTGTCTCGACAACAACCCAATCAGTGCTGAACAGTTTCGATTGGAGCTGTCTGCCTTCTCAAGTAAGTTTGATATTTTTTCTGTCGAATCGATAGAAGAGGCTCAAAGCGCTTTAGAGTATCTGGAAGAAAGAGAACAGACTGTTGCTTTAGTCATAGCGAGCCATCACGCTCATTTTAATGGCGTGGATTTTCTTATTGGTTTAGACCGGATGCCGCATACCGAGCAAGCAAGAAAAATTCTTATTAGCTGCTCGTCTGATATAGAGGCAATTCTCACTGCCGTTAATGAGGGCAGGCTCGACCACTGCCTCACTAAACCTTTGCCAGATCACGTCTTATTTAACACAGTGCAAAAAGAGCTAACCCAATTTATATTGCGAAACGGTAAAGAAGACCTGCTAAGTTACAGTCAGATATTGGATCATCACAGCTTGTTGCGAGCGCACATCAATAATCAGATGAGCCATTATCAAGCGGGCTTTTTACACGACTACCACTCGATGTCTGATGCTGAGTTGGCCGAGCAAGTGATCTCAGCTCTCCAACAATTTTTCAAAGATAATGACGAAACAAGAGCGTGCCGTACATACTCACCTGAACACTTATTAACCGTGGAAGGCGAGCCAAATTGCTTTTTGTGGTTTATCACCGAAGGTGAAGTGGCTCTGTACAAGCGCGATGAGCAAGGCATGCAGCGAGAGGTTGTACGCCATAACAAAGGGAATATTGTCGGAGGCATGTCGTTTGTTACTGGGGAATGTTCTTTCTCGACAGCTCTAACACTAACCAAAACAGAAGTTATCAAACTCGATCGCAACGTATTCAATAAAGTGATGCAAAGCGACTCAAACTTACTGCCTCTTTTTACAAACTTGCTTTTACGCCACTTCAACCGCCGATTGCAAAGAAGCATCAACACCAAACTGCAACTTCAAAAAACGCTCGAATCTTTAGAATCAGCCCACCAGCAGCTCATTGAAAGAGAAAAAATGGCGATGCTTGGTCAATTGGTTGCGGGAGTAGCCCACGAACTAAACAATCCAGTAGCCGCGATATTGAGGGGCGTAGAGAATTTAACGCATACGCTAGAACGATTACTTAACGATGCGCCAAGTTCCGATATACAAACCAAAGGCATTGAATTACTGAGCAAAGCGCAAACCTCAAAACCCGCTTCAACCGCAGAGCTCAGATCACGCGTTAAAGCACTTAATCATGCCCTTCCAGACCGAACACTGGCTAAGAAAGTGGTGAACCTTGGGCTAGAGTCAGATCACGAGTTACTCACTCAACTAACGAAAAAACAGCAAGTGTCTTCTCATGTTCTCGATACTCTTGAGCAATACCACAAAGCAGGTTCCACTCTTCGCTCGATTAACGTCTGTGCTGCGCGAATTGCAGATATGGTGAAAAGCCTTAAAGGTTACGCACGCTCAGATGATGAGACCCAGCACTATGCTGATATTCATGAAGGTATTGAAGACACCTTGGTGATTTTCGAGAACAAATTAAAAATGCACCAAGTTTCAACCGACTATGCAAACTTGCCTTCCATCCTTTGTCAACCGATCGCACTCCAACAGGTGTGGACGAATTTGGTCTCTAACGCCATTGACGCATTTCCAGAAAAAGGGGTGTTAAACATACAAACACGCCTTGTAGAAAAAGAGCACACACATTATGCCGTTATCTCATTTGAAGATAATGGATGTGGCATTCCTGAATCGCAAAGAGACGCCATTTTCGAGCTGAACTTCACCACAAAAAAAGAAGGTAACTTTGGCTTAGGCATCGGGCTGTCCATCTGCCAGCAAATCGTAACAGCACACAGAGGGTGGATTGACGTCGAATCAGAGATCGGCCAGTTCACACGAATGACCGTCTGGTTACCAGTCATCGAAAAAGGAGATGAAACATGACCAAGTATCTAATTTTATGTGTCGATGACGAACGAGAAGTCTTGGATAGCGTGCTCCAAGATCTTGCTCCCTTCGAGGAGAACTTTGTCGTCGAAGGAGCGGAATCGGTGACTGAAGCTCGGCAGGTGATTGAGGAGATGGCGGAAGAAGAAGTTCAGCTTGCGCTCATTTTATGTGACCACATTATGCCGGAACAAACTGGGATCAGCTTCTTAATCGAACTCAGTCAAAATGGTGACACAAAAGCAGCGCGCAAAGTTTTACTCACAGGACAAGCTGGTTTGGAAGACACCGTAGAAGCCGTAAATAACGCGAGTCTCGATTATTACATTGCCAAACCTTGGAAAGGTGAAGCATTGAGAAAGGCAATCGTGTCTCAGCTTACCGCGTTTGTGATTGAGAATGATGATAACCTGCTATCCTGGACTCAAATCCTTGATTCTGAGGCAATCCTCAACGCCATGGCAGAAAGAAGAGCAAGCTTTGGCGAGTAATAAAGTGTTTGGTTCTAACTTGAACTCAACGATGCTCATTGCACCACCTAACCTCGCATAGTCGAATGAGGTTAGAAAAACATCGTTACTTGTCCGAGTGAAATTCTCGGACACTACGTATATGGCGTAGTTTTTGCTTAAACCAAGGAACTATTAAGTTAATTGACAAAACATCGACACATTTTTGTTGGTCGTGGACCTTCCTTTTTATTATGATGTCGGACAAATCAGATTACGGTTCAAGTGGTTGCTTGAATCCATGGAAATAATGAACAAGGTTTATCGTTAGTTATGCGTAAAACACTATTAGCCGCTGCCTTACTAGTGGCATCAAGCCATGCCCTAGCTGCAAACGATCGCAATGCGCCAGCAACTATGAGCAACTTTAGCTACGACTATTTCGAAGCACGTATTGGCGCAAGTCCTGTGACATTTGGTGCTGGATTCAGCAAATCAATTCACCCGAACGCGCATGTTATTGCTCGTATTGACTCTGAGTTTGAAAGTGATTTTGACTCAGCTGCAGGCTTTGGCTTCCATTCTCCGCTAAACAACTGGGCAGATCTTACTGGTGAAATGCTAATGCGCGTTGTGCAACCTTCGAATGAGAGCAGCACAGATGTTGGTATGGAGCTTAACTTAGGTGTTCGCCAATGGTTGGGCCCTCAATTAGAAGTAGGCGGCAAAGTCGGCTACGTTTCTATCGATAACGATGACGATTGGACTGGCTCTGCCTACGCTCGATTCCATTCAACAGAGCTTTTCTCTTTGGGTGCTGAAGCACGTATCAACGATTTTTACGGTGATCAGGTAATGTTCACTACGCGTTTTAAGTTTTAAGATTTGTGCTATAAGAAAAGAGCAAATTAAAAAAACAAAAACCGAGGTCTCTGCCTCGGTTTTTTTGTCTAATTTAATGACTAACTCAATGAAGTGGTAAAAAACTTCAACGTCCTTTTTCCGCTTTTCACACTTGCCTTTACGACCCGCTAACTCCATCGAAACGAGTCAATCATTGTGCGATCAGCTTCGCTTAGTCACACAGTGCCAATAACTGTTTTTTACGCGGCTCTTGGATCAGTTTCCAATGTACGCCATCAGTTGCACCAGCAAATTTCCACAGTAGCTTTACATCAACATCATTACCGTAAGCCGTTTTAACTTTGTTGAAGACTTTTACAGGTCCAAGTTCTAAAAAGGTTTCTACGTCATCAACACCGGCTTTCTTGACCATACGTTCAAGGGTTAGTTGCATGTTGGGTAAGTCTCTTAAGCGTCTACTGGCAGAGGACTTTTGATATTTCCGTTCCTTAATTGAGTATTCAATTGATTTCTGTACCAGTTCATCAAGCCCTACATATCCGGATTCAAATAAATCGGTTACATCATAATAATTTACGGTTGCCGTCGTCTGTTTTTTGACGTGCTTATACTTCTCACAGCTCAGTTGAGTAAACACTTCATCTAGCCCATTACCACCACGTAAGTAGCAGCAATCATTGCTGACAAGCGCAAACATAGCATCATCGGTGAATAAACCAATACCACCGAACATAGAACGTTTTTGGTACTCACTGAAGGTGCGTACATATTTAAAAAAAGCTTGGTCTGTCATGTCCATTGACCTCTTTAATCTGAATAAATTACCCCGATTAGCGATGTCACCAGATAAACAGCAGCTTATAGCGAATTATAAATGTCGATTTGTTGGCGATATTTTTGTGAGTTGTGCTCACCAACTTGCTTAATCATACTTAACGTTGAAAAATAAGTTAGGACATAGGTCACATATAAAAAAGTATAAATTCTGCATACGTGATTAGTTTCACACTTATTGTTTGTGTGGTGATATTTTTTTGACGCATAGCATGCCTAAAACGCGCCATCATTATGATCTCGCTGGCAATTACGGGCACATAATACGCATTTAATTGATAAAGAATACGCTGTAAGGGTACACTGTACGAAAGATCTCAAGTACCGCGTCACAATGGAACATTTATCATTTTTTTGGCTGCCAAATAATAAAGATAAGCTTATAAACGCACTGGAATCCGAGTTTGCTCAGCTGGTAGAACAGTCCATCTCCACGGGTAAGATTTCGTTACCTCCTATTCCTGATGTCGTGCTTAAAATTCAGCAGTTATGTGTCGAAGAACACACCACGATTGCCGATGTTGCTAACTGTTTATTGGAAGATCCCGGATTAGCAGCGGTCGTTTTACGAGTCGCTAACTCTGTGATTTTCAATCGCAGAAATATCACCTGCAACGACTTAACTACAGCGGTATCTCGTCTCGGAATACTTCGTGTACGTGATATTGTTACCGCACAAGCGATTGAGCAACTTAAACACTCAGTTAATCTCACTAAAGAATGCAATGCCATCTTGGTGAAGAGTGCCGCGATATCGCGTGAGCTCGGTGCCGTCATGGTGATGTTGGTTCAATCGTTTCGTAGCCACGAGCCAGGCACTTATGGCCATCTAGAGCAAGAAAAGGCGTTATTGGTCGGTCTATTAGCCGATATTGGGTTATTTTGCCTAATTAATGAGTACCACTTGTACTTAGATAGGGGCAATTACTTAGACCCAGATATTGCATTGCAAATCTTCCAAACACGTTGTTCTGCCACAAGTAAACTAGTGCTTGAGCGTTGGGGATTTGACAACGACTTCAGAGAAGTATCCTCAAACGAAAAATACGAATTAACGCGACCAGAAGTGAGTTATCTCGACATCGCTAGAATTGCGCATCATTTATTGATGTTTCGCAATCACGATGAACGCATTGACGAACACGAAGTTGAATTCAACTTAACTGGTGCAGAAGTCTTGTATGAACTTAGTAACATGAGTGATACTGACTTCAATGATCAAATCCGTGCTGTACTCAATGCTAGCGGTTTGTAATTTATCGTTTTCTGATAATACCTTATCCGTGATAAAACGATTCGCTCAAGGCTGAGCTGTATGTGGTGAAATGTCTCTAATTTCAACCGATAGATAATTTGATTTATGCGTGTTGATGTTATCTCAAAAAGGAATCATTGAGCTTTATGTTTTCAGGGATGCTATTTATTTTCGCTCCGCTTGTGGTGGGGTATCTAATTCCTATATCTCGATCTTCGTTATTGGAGAAGATCAATCAGTCAACGTCCTACCTTATTTACGTCATTTTGTCGTTGATGGGTCTTAGTTTGGCGGCGCTCGATAATTTAAGCAGCAACTTACAAAGTATTCTCCTCTATGCGAGTACGTTTTTTTTGTGTCTAAGTGCCTGCAACCTGTTGGCTCTGCCTATTATTGATAAAATTATTCCACTCCAGACCAATCAGAATCAAAAGAAGCTACCGTTATCTTCGATGGCTTTAGAGTCAGTTAAGCTTATCGTGGTCGTTGGCGGAGGGTTAGTGGTTGGCCTGCTGTTACCCATTGATTTGAGTTGGGTAGATACAGCAAGCGAATGGATACTCTTTCTACTTCTATTTTTTATTGGTATTCAGCTGCGTAATAGTGGACTTACTCTGCGTCAAATCCTATTAAATAAACAAGGAATGGCCATTGCGGCTGTTGTCATCGCAACATGTATGCTTGGTGGCGTTCTTGCAGCGGTGCTTTTGGATCTTCCTCTTTATAAAGCACTCGCAATGGCTTCAGGTTTTGGCTGGTATTCCCTCGCAGGTATTTTAATGGGTGACGCTTTTGGTCCGGTATTTGGTGGCGCGTCGTTCTTGATTGAATTGATGAGAGAGCTAGTCGCACTGGTTGCCATTCCTCTCTTTATTCGTAGCTATCCGTGCACCGCAATTGGTTATGCCGGTGCAACAGCAATGGACTTCACCCTACCCGTTATTCAAACTACCGGTGGTGTGCGTTGTGTTCCTGTTGCTATCGTTAGCGGCTTTATTTTGAGTTTATTGGTACCAGTTATGATGCTTTTCTTTGTATCACTTGCTAGCTAGATCTCAGGTTTTCGCTTTAACATCCATTACAATACGGCAAAAATTTAAATACCCAGTTAACGTCAAAGTGGTCAATATTTTTTGGCAAGACCCCTCTTTCTTTTCGTCATTCAGCCCAACGATTTGTCACGACCAAATAGAAAGAAGGGAGAAACATCAACTGATGTGCATTGCGTTAATAAAGGGATAACAACCAGAAGGAAGAAGAATGAAACGCTTTGTCGTTGCAGCGCTCCTCGCTACAAGCTCAACTTTTACGCTTGCCGCAGATCAACAATGTCTTGCTAGCAAATATGATGGCTACGTCGATGCCTCACTACAGTGGTATCAAGATCTTGTTGATTTGACGGTTACCCAATATCCAGATCTGAAAGAAGTTAGCCAATGGTTCTTGGATGGACGTAAACATCACTTTGAATTAAACCGCGAAGCGGTTCACTACTTTCTAGAGAAGGACCCTAGCCGCGTTGCGACGGAACAGCCAATCGAAGCATGGTTAAAACTAGAGCAACATGACGTTAAGCAGTTAGCGACCCGAAGCGATAAGTTAGGTGAAGTTGCAAAACAGACATTTAGCGACCGTCAATCAACTAACCATCCAAAAAACTACGAGCTTCGTTCAGCATTCGCTGATCTGCTTAGTCATCCCCAACAAATTGATACCGCACTTAATAAGTACAATCAGTCAATAGAAAAGATTGAAAAGCAGAAATGTGACTAAGATTGCTCGCATTAGTCGTTGATTAGCATTCGATAACATCAGAGTGTTTTAACGTACTCAATCTAGAATTTTTTAATGTGAATATCGTAACCTTCACCTAAAATTTTCATTTCTACAACTTGGGTTTCAACAATTAAAACGGGACTTTGCGCCCGTTTTAGTTTAGATTGTGCCGCTCGCATTACCAAAATAACTACAAAGATTCTTTGCTATGGTTAAGGAACAAAAAACCGCTGATGTTAGCTTTGAGAGCTTGCTAAAGATCTTCACTGTCCCAGAAGGTCCGGACTCAACGTTAACTAAAATTGACGAGAGCCTCTCGCGAAATCTAAATCAATTTCTTCGTGAACACATCGTGGCAGAAGAAAAGCCTTTACGCGAAATCGAAAAAGACTTTTCTTCTGCTCAGATTCCTGAGCAGCCAGAGTTCGTGTCAGATCATACAGAGCACTTACTCGACACTTTGGTGTCGCACTCAGTTCACACATCTTCACCAAGCTTCATTGGTCATATGACATCGGCACTGCCTTATTTCTTGATGCCACTGTCAAAGATCATGATCGCCTTAAACCAAAACCTGGTAAAAATAGAGACTTCCAAAGCCTTTACGCCACTTGAGCGTCAAGTTTTGGGTATGCTGCATCGCTTGATATATGGTCAGAATGATACTTTTTACAATCAGTGGATGCACAGTGCAAACCACTCATTAGGCGCATTTTGTTCCGGCGGCACCATTGCCAATATCACTGCGCTTTGGGTAGCACGTAACAAAGCGTTAAGAGCCAATGGCTCATTTAAAGGCGTTGAGAAGGAAGGCTTTTTTAAAGCCATGAAGCACTATGGCTATGATGGCTTAGCGGTGCTAGTGTCTGAGCGTGGTCACTACTCCCTTAAGAAAGCAGCCGATGTATTAGGGCTAGGCCAAGAGGGCTTGGTTGCGGTTAAAACCGATGCCAACAACCGTATTATTGTCAACGACCTGAAAGCGAAAATTGTTGAGCTCGAAAAACAAAATATCAAGCCTATTGCTGTTATTGGTGTGGCTGGCACAACAGAGACAGGTAATGTTGATCCATTGCCTGAAATCGCTGAAGTCTGCCAAGCTCACAGCTGTCACTTCCATGTGGATGCCGCATGGGGTGGCGCAACACTTATGTCTAACCATCACCGTCACCTTCTTAAAGGTGTGGAAATGGCAGACTCAGTAACTATTGATGCGCACAAGCAGCTCTACATCCCGATGGGCGCTGGTATGGTTCTGTTCAAAGACCCTGACGCAATGAAATCCATAGAGCATCACGCTCAATATATATTGCGCAAAGGTTCAAAAGACCTAGGCAGCCATACATTAGAAGGTTCACGTTCGGGGATGGCGATGTTGGTCTACGCCGCAATGCACATCATAAGTCGCCCAGGTTACGAGCTTCTGATTGACCAAAGCATTGAAAAAGCTCGATACTTTGCGGATTTAATCAAACAGCAAGATGATTTCGAGTTAGTTTCTGAACCAGAGCTTTGTCTGCTCACATACCGTTATTTGCCGCCATTCATCCGTGAAGCATTAGCACAAGCAGAAGGCTCACAAAAAGAACAACTGAATGAGCTGATCAATGAGTTAACACAGTTTATTCAAAAGCGTCAGCGCGAAACGGGCAAATCGTTCGTTTCACGTACAAGACTGAACCCAGACCAATGGCAACGCATGAATACGATAGTGTTTCGAGTGGTTTTGGCAAATCCACTGACCACAAAAGAAATTTTGAGCTCAGTGCTTGATGAACAACGCGAAATCGCCAAGCAAGCACCAAATTTGATGAAAAGAATTCAACAGCTGGTTGTTGATATTCAATCGTCTTAACAGCAAGATCGAGTTACATCAATTTGAAATTTTTTTTCGTTTTGATGTAACTCAAACATCATTATCGCGCGACTAGCGCAACAAAACTTCGTTTACACATCCAATTCTGTAGTTTTTACAACATTTTGTTTGAGGCCTGTCAAATTCTCACTAAATAGTACCCGTTATTGGTTTAGACTGATTGAAGATCAGGTTTATACTGATTCTATGGCGCTGGTTGTTTTCGTTAACGCCCCACTCTACTCCGGAATCTTCGTATTTCCTTTCGTTAGCAGAGCCAGCGAGTTGTTCTCTATACCCTCGTGAACACTATGAATACATTAGAAAAAATTCAAAAAAACCTGGAGAATTTCAGTAAGTCAGAGCGCAAAGTTGCGGAAGTAATTATGGCGTCTCCACAAACTGCAATTCATTCAAGCATTGCAACGCTGGCTAAAATGGCCGACGTTAGTGAGCCCACTGTAAACCGCTTCTGTCGTCGTCTGGACACCAAGGGCTTTCCAGATTTTAAGCTTCACTTGGCACAGAGCCTAGCCAACGGCACCCCTTACGTTAACCGTAATGTGGAAGAAGACGATGGCCCAGACGCGTACACCCATAAGATTTTCGAATCGACGATGGCGTGTTTAGATGTCGCGAAAAATAGCCTAGATCCAATGCAAGTGAACCGTGCGGTCGATTTGCTAACGCAAGCGAAGCGCATTTCATTCTTTGGCCTTGGTGCATCATCTTCTGTTGCCCGAGACGCACAAAACAAGTTTATTCGCTTTAATATTCCAATTACTTGTTTTGAAGATATTGTTATGCAGCGCATGAGTTGTATCAACTGCAGTGATAATGATGTTGTGGTTCTTATTTCTCATACCGGTCGAACAAAGAGTCAGGTAGAAATAGCGAACCTTGCTCGTGAAAATGGCGCAACGGTTATTGCGATTACAGCGAAGGATTCTCCTCTAGAAAAGGCAAGCTCGCTGGCCATCACGCTCGATATTCCAGAAGATACCGACGTTTACATGCCAATGGCAAGCCGAGTTGTACAAATGACAGTGATTGATGTGCTAGCAACTGGCTTCACTCTTCGCCGTGGTACAGGTTTCCGTGAGAACCTAAAACGCGTAAAAGATGCGTTGAAAGACAGTCGCTATGACAAACTAAGCCAGTACTAAGCACTAAAGCTTAGTCAATACTTTATCTAGGGGAGCTCAAGGCTCCCCTTTTGTTTTAATGCTGCTAAGGGAGCAATCACCCTAAGTCGTTGACACTCGATAAGTCCGTTCTTGATTCCAGTACTTCAACAGAACTGACATGTTGTGCACTCTCTGCTGCGCACTCTCCGCTACAATCACAGACTTGCTGCAATATGTGTATCAAACGTTCCTGATTAAGAGGTAAAGGATTCCCTTTGATTGCCATTGATTTAAGCGCATCATTCGCCACTTGCTCAAAAGAGGTTTGGCATACTCCAAATTGAGCCAGTAGCGGTAACGCTAACTTATCTAGCACCATATTTACCCAAAGAATTCCATCGTGTTCGTTAGCATTTACTCGCTCAGTGACTAATTGGGCCAGCTTACGATAACGACTTATCACATCATTCCTACCCGCGAGTTTAGCAGCGTTAATGTTCTCCTGCATCACGTGCGGAGCTAGGCGAGCCGTAATAACGCTATGGGGGGCGTCTAACTTGCCTCCTAACGCCGATGCTAACCCATGAGCAGCACCTAATTTGGCATTAGTAATCGCCATACCACCAAGCAATGCAGCGAACGATAAATCAGAGCGCGCCTTATGATTATCTTGCTTACAAGCGGCAATCACTGAACGGCTTAAACGGCGTAGCCCCTCTTCGCAGACCATATCAGTAAGAGGGTTTGGCTCACCACACACATACGCTTCCATTAAATGAGTGAACGCATCCATTGCGCCACGTCCAGATGTGTATTGGTCGGTCCCGTAAGTAAGTGTCGGGTCTACAATGGCAACGTCTGCGAGCATATCAGGGCTTCGAAGACTCACTTTCACTTTATCTTGTCCAGATTTCAGCACAGCATTTCTGGTCACTTCTGAACCGGTGCTTGCTGTCGTAGGAATTGCAATAAAATGAAGAGGCTTTGCTTTTAAAGGGACGCTTCTTCCTACCACTTCTACGTAATCGTAAACATTGCCTTGATTGGGAATAATGGCAGCTAAGGCTTTGCCCATATCGATGACGCTGCCACCACCTATCGCAACCACCATATCAGGTTGGAATTTTCTACCGAGCACTGCGGTCTCTTCTACCATCGTGATGTATGGTTCACCAACGATAGCTACGTGCTGGTAACGCATATTTTGAGCTTTAAGATATTGGATAATGGGGGCGGCTCGTTGGGTATCCTGCCCAGTAACCAGCAAAACACTGTAGCCAAATTGGTTAATAACGGACAATGAAGATTGAAGTGCACCTTCACCAAATATAATCCTTGTTGCAGTCATAAACTGAAACATACACACCCTCCCAAAAGAATATACCCAAATAACCTCTCGCCCTCTGATTTAACACTTATGTAAGAGTTGAAGTTATTTGCGTATAGCCAAAATAGATTGCTATTTTTTTAAACAAAAAAAATTGACCAATTCCACCTTGCCATCATTAACCCTTTAGAATGTATGTTTTTTATGCGTCACTTCACATACTTCAGAGCCGTAAAATAAGCACGCGCGTTTAGTTTTTATTCGATAGATTTCACCTATAGAACCAAGAGGTAATTGCCGCTTTATTTCCGTATCTGGATCGGGCATAGTTACTCCAACAAAAGAAAGCGCACTCAGCCGCTATGTTTTGTACGCTTTCAAAAAAGAATAGATTTAGGAGAAATAAGATTATGTTCGTTGTTATCTTTGGTCGCCCTGCATGTCCTTTCTGTGTTCGTGCAAAAGAGCACGCAGAAACGCTAAAAGCAAAACGTGATGACTTCAACTACCGTTACGTTGATATTCACGCTGAGGGTATTTCTAAAGCAGATCTTGAGAAAACAGTTGGTAAACCAGTTGAAACCGTTCCTCAGATCTTTATCGACCAAGAGCACATCGGTGGCTGCGACGAATTCGAAGCATACGCGAAAGAGCACCTAGGTCTATTTGACGAGTAATAAAGACTGTTTTCAAAAAAGCCGCTTCATGCGGCTTTTTTATTATTTTTCAGCTGGTTATTACGTTAAGTCAACTAATGGTAAAACCTAAAAAAATTCACTTATCTTTTTGCTATATTTAGTTACAATTCACAGTTCTTAATCTTTTTTGGCACACACTCTACCGAGCCACACAGTGAACATAGACGTCGTATACCTTCTCGAACAAAACCCTATCCTTCTAATCTTCGTCGTATTAGCCATTGGCCTTGCCATCGGAAAAATTCGATTTGGCAAATTACAATTAGGCAACTCTATTGGCGTTCTTATTACCTCTTTGGTTATGGGCCACCTTGGTTTCTCATTTAATGCAGAAGCTTTAACCATTGGCTTTATGCTGTTTATCTACTGCGTTGGCATTGAAGCTGGACCAAACTTTTTTGGTATATTCTTCAGAGATGGTAAGCATTATTTTATTTTAAGCATGACTGTTCTCGTGTCTGCGGTCAGCTTAACGTATGGTTTGAGTCACTATTTCGGCCTCGATTTTGGCTTATCCGCCGGTATGATGGCAGGCGCATTGACCGCAACGCCAGTACTGGTTGGTGCACAAGATGCTCTTAACTCTGGCCTTGCGACTATACCGCGGAATATGGAATTTTCTCTGGTATTAGAAAATCTATCCGTAGGCTACGCGATGGCTTATCTGGTCGGCTTAATTAGCATGATCATGTTTGCTAAATTGTTGCCAAAACTGCAAAAACAAAACCTTTCTGATTCCGCGCAGCAAATCGCACAAGAGCGTGGCCTTGGAAATTCAAGCCAGAGAAAAGTGTATTTACCCATTATTCGAGCTTACCGAGTGGGCCCAGAGCTAATTGACTGGACTGATGGTAAAAACTTACGAGAACTGGGGATTTATCGTCAAACTGGCTGTTACATTGAACGAATCCGCCGCAATGGTATTCTCGCCCACCCAGATGGTGATGCTATCTTGCAAGAGGGAGATGAAATTGCATTGGTTGGCTTCCCTGACAGCCATGCTCGATTAGACCCTAGCTTCCGTAATGGTAAAGAAGTATTCGACCGTAACTTGCTTGATTTACGCATCGTTGAAGAAGAAATCGTCGTAAAAAGTGACGCAATCGCTGGTAAGCGTTTATCGGATTTGAATTTGTCTGAGTTTGGCTGTTTCTTAAACCGCGTAGTTCGCGCTCAGATTGAAATGCCTATGGACTTAGACATTGTGCTCGCTAAAGGGGACGTCCTTCAAGTGAGCGGCGAGAAAAGCCGAGTACATGGACTGGCGGAAAAAATCGGTTTCATCTCGATCCACAGTCAAATGGCCGATTTGCTCGCTTTTTGTAGCTTCTTTATTTTGGGTATTCTGTTTGGCCTCATCACAATGACGTTCGGTCAGGTGTCTTTCAGTTTGGGTAATGCGGTGGGTCTTCTGTTGTCCGGTATTACGCTTGGTTTCTTACGAGCAAATCACCCTACTTTCGGTTATGTCCCACAAGGGGCGCTGAATATGGTCAAAGATCTAGGGTTAATGTTCTTTATGGTCGGAATTGGTCTAAGTGCAGGTGGAAAGATGTTCGAGCACCTAACGCAAGTAGGACCAAAAGTCATTGGTTTGGCATTTATTGTCAGTGTTGTGCCTGTAGTTCTGGCTTACTTAGTTGGCGCACACGTACTCAAGATGAACCGTGCCCTGCTCTTCGGTGCCATTATTGGCGCCCGTACTTGCGCTCCGGCTATGGATGTCGTTAACGACTACGCTAAGTCCACCATCCCTGCCCTTGGTTATGCGGGTACCTATGCGATTGCGAATATTTTAATGACGCTAGCTGGTACGATTCTGATAATACTAAGTTAATACTCACTTTGACTATGAAATACAAAAAGGCGCTCAATGAGCGCCTTTTGTTTATTGGTTATCTAGTCTGTGATTCGATTAGATTTGAATGAAGTCTGCTTCAACTGCTGGATTCACATCCGCTTCGTAATCTACGCCTTCAACGCCGAAACCAAATAGTTTCAAGAACTCTTCTTTGTACTCAACGTAGTCAGTCAGCTCTTTTAGGTTCTCAGTCGTAATTTGAGGCCATAGCTCACGACAGTGCTGCTGAATGTCGTCACGAAGTTCCCAGTCATCCAGACGTAGGCGGTTCATCTCATCAACTTCTGCCGCGCTACCGTCTTCTTTGTATAGACGTTGGCTGAACATACGGTAGATTTGTTCCATACAGCCTTCGTGTACACCTTCTTCGCGCATTTTCTTGAATACCATTGCGATGTACAGTGGCATAACAGGAATTGCAGAACTCGCCTGAGTTACAACAGATTTAAGTACCGCAACATTGGCACTGCCGCCTGTTGCTGCTAACTTGTCGTTTAGCGCTTTCGCTGCACGGTCTAGGTCCATTTTTGCTTTACCTAGTGCACCATCCCAATAAATTGGCCAAGTTAGCTCAGTACCAATGTAGCTGTACGCGACGGTCTTACAACCTTCAGCAAGAACACCAGCATCAGACAACGCATTGATCCAAAGTTCCCAATCTTCACCGCCCATTACCGTGACAGTGTCTTTGATTTCTTCTTCTGTTGCAGGCTCAACGCTAGCTTCGATGATCACATCTTTGTTGGTATCAACAGCCGTTGATGTGTAAGTTTCACCGATAGGTTTAAGAGATGAACGAACTAATTCACCAGTTTCTGGCATTTTACGTACTGGAGATGCCAGTGAGTAAACCACCATATCGATTTGACCTAAGTCTTCTTTGATCAGCTCGATAGTTTTCTGTTTCGCTTCATTTGAGAAAGCGTCGCCGTTTAAGCTTTTTGCGTACAGACCTTCTTCACGCGCTAGCTTTTCAAAAGCAGCGGCATTGTAAAAACCTGCTGTACCTGGCTTCTTCTCAGTACCTTCTTTTTCGAAGAAAACACCGATAGTTGATGCACCGCCACCAAATGCCGCAGCGATACGAGAAGATAGACCGTAGCCACTTGATGCACCAACAACAAGAACACGCTTAGGTGCGTTTTTGATTGGACCTTGCGCTTTGGTGTACGCAATTTGTTCTTTTACGTTAGCTTCACAACCAACAGGGTGCGTTGTAGTACAGATAAATCCACGAATTCTAGGTTTGATGATCATATTCAACTTCCTTTAAAAAACCTTGTTAGGATAAAAGTTTCGTTGGGATTTCGCATCTAATTTCTGTAAAAATGCTCTTAAAAGGCAAGTGGTTGGAGCACTATCCCACCATCCACTCCCCAAGAATACAAAAAAGCACCTCATTGAGGTGCTTTTCTTAACATTAGTTGTCTATTATGCCGCCGGATTCAACTGCGACTTTTTTGGGCTATGAGTTCGCACTTCAGAAAAGTCATGACTAAAGTGGTCAACTTGAATCGCCTTGTAGCGCAATTTATCTGCAGCCATGATTTGATCAATTTCTTGTTCAGTTAACACGCCTGCTTCAAATGCTTGCTGCAAACGATCATGTAGCAGACCTTTACGAGCCACTTTACCATCCTTCGCAGCCTTCATAAGTTTACGCTCCAAAGGTTTAATGTCGTACATTGCAAGGAATGCATTCTCCATTAAGCCTACGCTGTCATCCTCTGATTTTCCGATGTAGCACAGATGCGTGAGGCGATCACGTTGCGCGCCTGGCGTCATCATCGCTTCAGCCAAATTCACACACAGCTCATCACTTGGCTTATTGAAATGATTACCAAGCGGGAACAATAGCCCCTTAAGCACACCGCCAACGTATTTCACAGGGAAGTTGGTGTAAGCCTCATTTAATGACTTAGAAGCGTTATACAAACAGTGTTGAACAGCGTAATGAACGAAGTCTAGATCGCCTTGTTGACGGCCTTCATCTTCATACTTTTTCAAGGCAGCAGATGCCATGTATAGATAGCTTAATCCATCACCCAAACGTGCGGAGATCATTTCTTTACGCTTCAAGTCTCCACCTAAGGTTAACATCGCAAAGTCTGCACTTACTGCAAGTGCACGACTGAGACGAGTAATGTCTTTGTAGTATTGCTGCGTTGGGCCACTCATGTGCGCGTTAACAAATCGAGAACCAGTTAGTGCTGCACCAAATGCACCGAATGTATTACCGAGCGCGTGCTTGATGTGTTTAAAGAGTAAGTTGTCAAATTCTTTCGCACCTTGTTCAGAATCTGGATTCGCCGCGGCTTCCATTTCTTTTAGAACATATGGGTGGCATCGAGTCGCACCTTGACCAAAAATCATCAGGTTACGAGTCAGAATATTCGCGCCTTCAACGGTGATAGCAACCGGGATACCAAGGTAATGTTTAGCAAGATAGTTCATTGGACCATCTTGAATCGCACGACCCGCGTGGATATCAAACGAATCATTTAGAATGGTACGCGCGATTTCCGTCATGTGGTACTTGGCAATCGCGGTTACAATCCCAGGTTTTTCTTTCATATCGAGAGAAGTCGTCGTTAGCGTACGCGTCGCTTCTAGTAGGTAAGTAAGACCACCAATGCGCCCCATCGCTTCTGCGACGCCTTCAAACTTACCGATCGACATTCCAAACTGTTTACGCACGTAAGCATAAGCACCTGTTGTACGTGTAGTAAGGTGACCAATCGCTGTGCCAAGCGCTGGGAGAGAGATACCACGCCCCGCAGAAAGACACTCAACCAGCATACGCCAACCTTTACCTGCGTAATCAGCGCCACCGATCAACCAGTCCATAGGGATGAAGACATCTTCACCACGAGTAGGACCATTCATGAACGCAGACCCCAGAGGATCATGGCGCTCGCCTATCTCGACACCTTCATGGTCAGCGGGAATCAACGCACATGTAATGCCAACCTCTTTCTTGTCACCAAGTAGCCCTTCAGGATCCTGCAGTTTAAATGCTAACCCGAGCACTGTCGCAACTGGCGCAAGCGTGATGTAGCGTTTATTCCAACTAACTCGCACGCCAAGCACTTCTTTGCCTTCATGGGTGCCGTAACAAACCACGCCTTGATCAGGTATGCCACCTGCATCAGAACCCGCTTCAGGGCCAGTTAGGGCGAAACAAGGGATGTCTGTACCATCAGCTAAACGAGGCAACCAGTAATCTTTTTGCTCTTGCGTACCATAGTGCGATAGCAGCTCACCAGGACCAAGAGAGTTTGGTACCATTACCGATACCGCGGTACTGATACTTCGAGTCGCAATACGAGAAACAATGGTTGAGTTCGCCAAAGCGGAAAATTCACGACCACCATATGCTTTCGAGATGATCAAAGAGAAAAATCGCTCTTTACGTAGGTACTCCCATACTTCAGGCGGTAAATCCCTGTCTTCTTTGACAATCTTCTGGTCATCAAGCATTTCTAGCAGGGTTTCAAGCTCATTATCCATAAATGACTGCTCTTCTGCCGTCAGTGTAGGCGTTGGATAATGATGCAATGTTGTGAAGTTTGGCTTGCCTGAGAATAGTTCGGCATCCCACCATACACTACCCGCTTCCATCGCCTCTTTCTCGGTGCTAGACAGAGGTGGCAATACTTTTTTGAACACTTTAAAAGCCGGGTCACTAATCCATTTTCTTCGTAGAGAGCTCATAGTTCAGATCCTTTTGTTCACGTAACCGATCGGGGTATAATCTTATTATTGGTTTAACTTTCTTATTTGTCTTATGCCAACTGCTTTGCTGACATTCCTGCTGACAAATATGGAATCAGTAAATCGACGACAGATTTCACATCGACTTCCTTTTCAAACTTACTTTCTGCCAGCTCCGAAAGAGCTTGGCTTGAAGCCATCGTAAATACACAGGTTCCTAACGTGAAGTGCAGTCGCCAAAACAACTGTTCTTCACATAGTTCCGGGTTCGCCTTCATTATCGAGAAAGTGAAAAGGTTCAGTACCTCTTCGTATCTGGTGGTAATGAACCAGCGTAGATGACCTTGAACGTCTGTATAACCGCGGCCAATTAACAACATAAATAGCGCAGTACCATTTGGGCGTACATCATTTAATGTACGTAAAGGTAATCGCAATGACTCAAAGACATCGTCCATGTTGTAGCTATCGCGCGTGTTTAGCTCAATTAATGAAGTCTTAATGCTCGGCATTAGTGCTTCTAAATACCTATCTAAAACCGCTCTAACCAGCGTTTTTTTATCGCCAAAGTGATAGTTTACCGATGCTAAGTTAACGTTAGCTTTACCTGTTATCGTTCTTAGCGAAGTATCATTAAAGCCATGTTCAGCAAAGAGTCCTTCTGCGACATCGAGTATTTTTTCTTTTGTTGATGTTCTCGGGGCCATTTTAATCACTCGTATTAAACAACTGTTTGAAAATATACTCCCGAAACTTAAGATTAACAAATGATTAACATCACACTTTAACCAATTGGTCTGACCAGACAGTAAAAGGTGTGATCTAATCTTTTGAAATTCAATCGAATACTCCAGTGAAGCTTGTCAGAAGAAAACGATCAAGTTTCTCAGACCAGCGCAATTGAAACGCTAACAATAGCGTTGGCGGCTCGGAGTGAGCGAAGAGAGTATGAAATACATCTTCGGTTCTAGGGGAGATAAAATGAAAAACACAGAAGTTAGTAACTTCGCCAAGTTGGTAATCCATCTCGATTTTTCTATTACTTTCGGATGTGTAAGAAGCTAGAAAGCATTAAGTAGAAATTTTTTGAAAAAAAATGGAACTGTTTGGAAAAGGCTCGGTCTGAATATACGTAACAGTTAGGGCATTTGAAGTTTCACTGGCCGTCAAACTTGTTTCCATCTAATTGTTACGTTGCTGCTTTTTTCTTATTAACTCCTATGTTTGTATCCGCCCAGTCAAATTTTCGGCTGGGCTTTTTTTCGCCTATAGATTTACCAAGCGCCTCTTTCGATGATTTGCCCCAACTCCATAAGCTAGACCTTAGTTGGTCACAAAAGTAACCACCCTGAAGTGGTTGATGTGCCGATCTGCAGACATAAAAAAGCCTCCCGAATGGGAGGCTTTACTAAACAGTGTGTATCTTACGCTTGCGCTTTCTTAGGCAAAGAAAAGTGCAGTAACGCGTAGCCAAGTAACGCGGCTGTCGTCGAGCCCATTAAGATGCCTAGTCGAGCATAGGTATCAAACTCAGGGCTTACATTTCCAAACGCTAAAGAGGAAATGAATATAGACATTGTAAAACCGATACCACACAACACAGAGACCGCAAAGATATGCTTGAAGTTAATGCCTTCCGGTAACTTAGCTACACCCATTTTCACAGCTGCCCAACTAAAGGTGAAGATACCTAGAGGCTTACCAACCAGTAGCCCCAAAGCAATACCTAATGGCAGCATTGAAGTTAGGCCTGACATCGATACGCCTTCTAGCGAAATCCCCGCATTTGCAAATGCGAATAGAGGTAAGATACCAAATGCCACGTATGGATGAAGTGCGTGCTCCATGTGCTTAAGTGGGGAATGTTCGCCCTGTTTACCCTTAAGAGGAATAGCAAAGCCGATCACTACGCCTGCAAGTGTTGCGTGAACGCCAGATTTAAGTACCGCAAACCATAAGATCGCGCCGACTATCATGTATGGCGTCAGTTTCGTTACTTCCTTCGCATTCAACATGAACAGGACACCAGTCATGATGAAGCCAACAAGCAGCGCCATGCTAGAAAGATCACCTGTGTAAAACAGTGCAATAATAACAACCACGCCTAAATCGTCGATGATAGCGAGAGCTAACAAAAACACTTTAAGGCTTACTGGTACGCGCTTACCTAGTAGCGCCATGATACCTAGAGCAAATGCAATATCCGTCGCAGCTGGAATGGCCCAGCCAGAAACCGCCTCTGGGTCGTTAGCATTAAACGCAACGTAAATAAGAGCAGGGGCTAACATACCACCAACCGCTGCAATCGCAGGGAAAATTGCGGTTTCTTTTGATTTTAGCGCTCCTTCAAGTAGCTCTCGCTTCACTTCAAGGCCAATAAGTAAGAAGAAAACAGCCATTAGGCCGTCATTAATCCAGTGAGAAACTGACATACCGAATACATAAGTATGCAGTACAGATTGATAAGTTTCGCCCAGCGGTGAGTTAGCAATGGTCATCGCAATTGCCGCTGCAATTACGAGAAGAATACCACCTGCTGATTCCATTTTGAAAAAGTCACGAATGACATCGTTCATGGTTTCGTCCTTATATTTATTATCTTAATAAACGATTAACAAAGAGTGATAAGAGTGTATAGCTGTCGAAAACTTTAGAATAATCGCTTCTTCAGAGTATAAACTTCGGTTTTTTCGATGTTAAGTTTACTATACATCGTATTTTCCAACATGACACTCAATTTTGATCGGAGATCGTATTTGTTTTTGTCGCACCAAATATTTATCAAGATGATGAGAAAATCAGCATAACACGGCTTGTACCATCATGATAACCCCGTACTTTTGAGAAAAAGCTAGGAAGCTTCGCGCACTAAAAAACCACCCGTAGGGGGTGGTTTTCTTCACAACTCAATAGCCTGTCAGCTGCATAAAGCCCCAAGCCTCATTGGAGCCGGAGGCTAAAGTAGGCCCTTCCCAGTAAGGTATTACAAAGGGTAGCCACATATCTGACTTGATAATGCGGGTAGTCAAATTAATTTGATGCTTCGGAATATTGATAATCCACTGCAAAGGTAACCTTCTTCCATTGGATAAACTGGTCACTTGCATTGGTTTAATACTGATATCATCGTCTGAGAGGTTGATGACTTTACCTGAGCGTGTCGACAACGTGCCAAACACGTGCGGTGTTTGCCCATGGTGACGATAACGGCTAACAGTTAATGCTCGACCATCATCTAAATTGAAAACAAACCAATCCCAGCCTTGTTGCCCCTCACCAATTAAGCCGCTGCCCCACTCTTTTTGCGCCCAAGCAGAACCCGTCACTGAGAATCGCTTACCATTTAAGCTTAAGCTGCCTTTTACTTTTAAAAATGGAGCACTGAAGCTGAAAGAAGCAACAGATTGCAACGCATGTTTAACTTGGAAGCCTTTGTCTCCATTCACCACAAAGGGGCCGTTTGTCATGGTATTGAGCTCAAGTCCAAACGTATCAGTATTCACATTCAAGTTGCCCGGGAAAGGCGTCGCACCGAGTGATCGCCAAGTCCAATTATCAATCCATAACCTGAAAGGACGATTGATCATACCAGCTTGGCCTATCCCACCTCTAGCTACCCGTTGCTCTTTCCATACATGCGAGCCATGACTGACGACAACATGTGAAATGTACAATTGAGGGTTCTGCCAACCGCTGGTTTCTCGCTCGTCCGTCGCAACCCTGAAATAGCTCCATTGAACATTGTAGATCTTGCCTTGCTCATCTTTTAGTTTCGCAAAGTAGTGCCACCATTCATGCTGATACTCGGGATGAAAGCGAAAGTCTGAGGGTAAAGAGACATGCTCATTAGGTAGTACAGGCTCGAAAATCGTTTGATTTTCACGCGTTAAGATAGAATCAAGTTCGCTTTCTCGTGTTGTTGTCGCCTCTAACCAAAAAGTTGAGTAAAAAGCAGCCCCAGTCAGAAAAGCGAACGTAACAACAATGAGCGTTGAAACCAACAAGCGTTTTTTAGAGCCCATTTTTTTCATTACAACGCGTCCCTTAATGACTTCATCGGTGTACTTTTGATCATTCTAATAACTGGCAATGCGCCAGCAACCATGATGGCAAGCATCGCCCAAGCAATGGTTTGAACATACTCCCATGGAATCGTTTGAAGCTCTAGAGACCAGCCAAATGATTGCTTAATGATAATATCAACGATCAAATGTGCGAGCGCCAAGCCGAGCGGCACTGCAATAATCGCAGAAATGGCTCCGAAGACGAATAGCTGCAAACCACCTAATACGACAAGTTCTTTTCCGGACACACCCATGCACCTTAATAAGGAAAAATGCCGCTGCCGTGAAAGTTCTCCTGCCAACGTCGCAAAGAATAAACCAAACACGGCAATAATCAGCGTGATATTGCCCAAGGTTCCTGCTATCGCAAAGGTATGATCAAACACTCTCATTGCTTGGCTATAAATATTACCGTTATCAAACACACGATCTTGCGGGAGACGGAATACATTCTCTAAGCGATTTTTCAGCCCTTCTCCATTGACGTTATCTTTTAATACTACGCCAAGACCAACATTACCCGTACCTGCAAATGCATACAGCCAATTCCGGTGCGACATCATCACCTGGTTATATGGGTTTCCATAATCGTAGTAAACGCCTACGACTTGCCAATCACCACCAAGCGGTTCTTGCAAGTTAATGAAATCGCCAGGGCGGATATCCAGCTTCAAGGCCATCGACTCACTGACCATTAAGCTCTTGGTAGCGTGCAGTTGATACCAGTAATTTGGGACACCTAACTTGACGGTAAGTGAGTCTAACTCACCTTCAGAAGAGCCCGTACTTACAACTTGTAGAGCACCGTGCTCGGTCGGCATATCTTTTTCCCAGCGCCACCAAACCGAGTTCACCTCTGGCTGATTCTGGAGCCATGCGCTCATCCTAGCGGCTGAATTGTTGGTCGGATAGATGTACACATCAGCCGCTAATCGCTGATTTAGCCACTTATCGGTTGTATCTCGAAAGCTTCCGACCATTGTTTCTACACCAATGTTTGCCGCCAGCGCTAACATAAACGCCATCGTAGCCACACCGCGATAGCTCATGCTGGCTGCTGCATCAGCAAAAAACCAACGGACACGAACCCATCGCATGGTATAAGAAAAACTTTGGAACATATGCCACATAATAAATGGCATAAACAACGCCACACTAACCAACATCAGCGCAATAATTGCAAAGCCGGTTTCTTGTGTTTTCGGCGCCTGATATACCGCTATTGCAGCGACACAAAACGCACATGCCGCAAGCGCCTGCCAAGAGAACTCTCTTCCAGCAAATCGCATTAGCGACAGTCGAGAAGAAAGGCGGATTGGTTGTGACTTCAGCAAACGGATTAATGGCCACAGACACGATATCAACGCACCCATCGCTGCCATGATTAGGCTATATAAGCTAGATTGCCATGACCATCCTATGGTTAAACCTACGTTGGCATCATACAAATCACTCAGGCTCGAAGACACTGCTGGGATAAGTTCATTCGCTAAGATCAAGCCAAAAAAGTTACCACACGCCCACGCAATAAAGACGAGCAAAGACAACTCTAGCAATAAGGCTTGCGCTAACTGTGTTCCGTTAACACCAGTCTGTCTCAAAATACCTACCAAACGTTGTCGCTGGATGAAAGACAGAGACATCGCTTGATAAAAAATAAACAACCCGACCAAAAACGACAGCATTCCCATCGCGGTGAGATTCATATGGAATGCGTTAGTTAGCGACTCAAGCTCAGTACGCGTATTCCTAACGAGCGTCATTCCGTTTGGCAACATGTTTTTCAGTGCTATCAGCTTTTCCTCTGGCATTTCGCCACAAGAAATCGCAGACAAACCTGAGCTCCGCTTGAGCATACGCAACAACGATATATCAGTAACCAGCCGAGTACCCGAAAGCATCTTGTCCTTATCTACTTGAATAGGCCCAAGACGGCTTCCGTCATTCATCTCAATGAAGTCCCCATCCTGCCAACTCATGTAAGCGGCCAAATCTTGACTAACGAGAATAGGATAAGGAGGCTTCATTAGTGATAAAACAGGCATCTCACCTAGCGATTTTCCTTGTTGTAGTGGGATCATCGCGACAGGATCTATCCCCACCAACATCAGGCTCATATCGGTCTTGGCATCTAGATGCAGCACGTCAAACGGTGCACATTGGTTGAACCCAGCTCGACGTAACTGAATATAGAAACCTTGAGGAATTTTATTGGCAGAGTGCTTCGTTCGGATTCGGTATGGCAAAGGATTGGAGAAAAGCTTTTCCCCAGTAGCATAACTTTGTTTTGCATGCTGGTTGATAGAAGTAACACCAACAAGGAGGGACACGCCTAAAGTTAATCCCAGCCAGACAAGAATAATTTGTAGAGGGTAACGACGGTAATGACCGAGTAGTGCCTTAACTACGGGCCATAACATGTAGCTGCCCTCCTTGAAGTCGAATCTTTCCTTCCATATGGGCGGCCACTTTTTCACTGTGCGTCACTAACAGCAAAGTACACTCCAGTTGGCGAGCGAGACTCGTTAATAAGCGCATTACTGCTTCTGCGTTTCGCTCATCTAGACTTCCAGTTGGCTCATCAGCAAGCAGGATTTTGGGTTCCATATAGAGTGCACGAGCAATCGCCGCACGTTGTTGCTGACCACCAGACGCCTCTTCCGGATAACGTCCTAGCAATGGCATTAAGTCCAAAGCAGAAAGAATTTGACGCCACAACTCTTTATCTTCCGGCAGACCTTTTAACTGACGACAAAAACGAATATTGTCGGCAATATTAAGTGTAGGAAGCAGGTTGAATTGTTGGAAGATATTCCCAATATTGTTACGGCGATAAAGGGTTCTTAAATGCTCCGGTGCTTCATGCATAGCAAAATTTGGAAACTGCACTTCACCAGAGTCGGCAGTATCTAATCCGGCGATTAAATTCAGCAGAGTACTTTTACCCGAACCACTTTCTCCCATCAGAGCAACTTGGTCGCCTTGCTGCAATGTTAATTCTGCCCCTTGTAATACAGGGTGAAACTCTCCCCCGTCTACATAGCCTTTACATAGGTCTGACAGTTTTAACATTGATTATGCCGCTCGGATGGTGTTTAAAAATTGGGATCAGAATCTACACTAAAATCCTGTTAGTAGAAAGTATTTTGAATGCTTGATCACACTATGGAAGTACAAATGCAACTCGATTCACTTTCTGTTGCTAATTTTGTTGACGTTTTGAGCAGATTTTTGCAGCCAAAATAAACTCTGTTCCTCCTTACTGGCCAATCAGGTTTTTCATCCATTTTCGGCTAACCATTCTTGGCAAGCAAATCACCCACTTCACAACTTCTTCTGTCAAAAAGAGTAAGTAAACCCATTGTGGGTCCCAATTGAGATAAATCGCTGCAAATGCTGCGAGTGGAATCCCGATCACCCACTGCGCCAAGATGTCTTGATACAAACAAAACTTAACATCACCGCCCGCACGTAATACACCAACAATCGCCATCATCGGCACCGAGCGTAGCACGACACCCAACGCTAGAATCACCATAAACTGTTCAGCTAGCTCGCGAGTGTCCGTTGTCAGTGCACTAAACGCATTAAGGATCCATTGATTTGACACTATCAACAAGACGGCGACCACAAATGCGATAAGCACATTCAAAATGACCGTAGCCCATGCTTGATAATAAACGGGTTCAAAATTACGAGCGCCGAGCTGGTTCCCGACTAGAACTGCAGCCGCATTCGATAAACCAATCATCATCGCCAATGCGATCGACTCAACAGGTGTCATTACGGAAAGTGCCGCCAAACCTTGTACACCTGCTTGCCCCATGATGGCGTGATAAGCAAACAGCCCACCAGCCCACGCCAAGAAGTTAAATGTGGTGGGCAAAGAGAGGCTCAAGAAACGCGTAATTTTATCTAAGACCAATCCTGCGCGTATATCATCCCAACCAAATGCGATTATGTGCTTTTTCAACCATAGATAACCAAACAGGCAACCTACTTCGATCGCGCCACTGATTACCGTTGCGATCGCTGCTCCCGTAATACCCAGAGCAGGAAAGCCTAATTGACCAAAAATTAAAACCCAGTTAAGAAACACATTAGATAAAATGCCTATACCACTAAAAAAAGTGCTTAGGCCTGGTTGGTGCATCGCCCTTAGGCCCACCGACATACTGGCCACACATGCAACAGCAAACATGCTAACCGACGAAATAATGAGATAGCTGGCCCCTAGCTCAATCACTTCTTGTGAATCGGTAGTCAAACTCATGATGGGCTGTGGAAAAACAACAAACAAAGCAACAGCAATCGCAGCAAACATCATTGCGATCATCCATGTTAAAGCGGTACTGCGACGCACCCCAACTTTATCGCCAGCCCCCCAATATTGAGCGGTTAACAACGCACCGCCCGTTGTCACCCCAACTAACATGATGGTGGTGACGAAAGTCGCGCGTGCAGCAACTCCAACAGCGGCAATTTCAGCTTCACCAAGTTGACCAAGCATAAGAACATCGACGAGGCTTCGGCTTGAAAACATCATGCTTTGCAGTGTAATTGGTAACGCGATTGCAAATAAACGACGTAAGAATGCTTTATCTGCGTGTATTGAGAGTTGAGAAAGAAAAGTCACAAGCGCTCCAACGACAACTTATTGATAGAATGGGGAAAGTGTCTCATGATTATACTCTGTGGTGTTTATTCCACCAACGATAAAAGGACAGATAATGAAAAAGGTGTTGGTGCTAGGCGCCTCGGGTTACATTGGCTCTCAACTTCTTCCGTTACTTTTAGATAAAGGTTACGCCGTCACAGCAGCGGCGCGACATATTGATTATTTAGAGTCAAGAACTCAGCCTCACCCTAATTTAACGTTAAGGTATCTCGACTTGGCTGACGCAGAGACCACGAAGGCTGTAGTGAACGATTTTGATTTAGTATTTTTTCTCGTGCACGGGATGGCTCAAGGTGATGACTTTGTTGAGTACGAACTAAACCTTGCTTTGAACTTCAAATTTGCGTTGGAACAAAGCTCCGTCGAGCATGTTATCTATTTGAGCGCCATTCAACCTCAAACCGGAAACTCTCGCCATTTAGCCGCTCGTAAAGCCACGGGAAAAATAATTCGACAGTCTGGTGTTCCAGTAACTGAATTGCGTGCTGGCGTTATCATCGGCCCCGGCTCTGCCGCTTTCGAAATCATGCGTGACTTTGTCTACAACTTACCTATTTTGATCGCGCCTAAATGGGTCGACTCAAAAGCGAACCCTATTGCCTTGCCCAATCTCAACCACTATTTATTGAAGTTAGCAGAAGCCCCCTCTCCAGAAGAAAGTCACATTTATGAAGTTGGTGGGCCAGATACACTTAGCTACCGCGAACAGTTCAAAGTCATTTGCCGAATCACGAACAAGCCGTATCGGCTGTGGTCGACCCCGCTACTTACTCCGAAAATGGCATCGTACTGGCTAGGTTTAGTTACCTCAGTGCCAACTAGTATCGGTAAAGCATTACTTGCGGGCTTAGAGCACGACTACATTGCAAACTCCAAAGCGATTGAAGAACGATTTCCTCAAACGCTGATCAGCTACGAGCAAGCGGTAACTGATACCATTCAAGATGAAGGCACATTTGTACGCAGTAATGTCTGGGGGTTTGAACCCGCAGCGCTTCGTCGATGGCAACCAGGATATGGTTATTACCCAAAACAAGCTGGAGCGAGCATTAAAACTCATGCCTCCGCTGCGGCATTATGGAAAGTGGCGCAAAAGATCGGGAGTCGCGAAAAAGGCTATTACTTTGCCAACATCTTGTGGCGTACACGTGAATGGCTCGATATCTTTTTTGGTGGCGGAAAACCGATTCGCGTTTCTCCTCCTGGACCAGAGCTTAAAGTCGGTGATTTTATTGACTCTTGGAAAGTGATTCGCTGCGATAATAATCAGTTTCTTTCACTGTTTTTTGGTATGAAAGGCCCAGGCCTTGGGCGTTTAGAAATTACCATCAAAGATCTCGGTGACGAACGAGAGCTGGATATTACCGCCTGGTGGCACCCGCAAGGGTTTCTTGGGCTGCTTTATTGGTTTGCAATGATGCCAGCCCATCTCTTCATATTTAAAGGCATGGTCAAAGCCATCGCGAAAGAAGCAAACCGTTTAGAAAACAAAAAGCCCCAATAACAGGGGCTTCTAAACACTCAAAATGTCACTTTAGTCAGCTTTGAACGAGAGTGGAATTTCGGCTAACTGGTTGCCTTCGTTTGCTGGAAAAATAAGGTACTCGCCATGGTATTTCACCATCGATTTGTAGTCTGTTACCTTATGAACCATAAAGCCCGCTTGCGCTGCTTTCTCAACAAACTCAGCATGATTGCCACGCACAAACCAACTCATTGGCTTTACGAGCAACTCGCCATCAAAACAGCTTTCGCATTGGTCTGCACATAACGCTAAAGAGTTTTGACCTTCAGTGAAGATTTGTACTTTGCCGCACCCAATCAGTTGCTCAGATGTTGAGACTTCCCAGCCTGCTTGCTCCATCAAATCAAGAAAAGACTCAATATCTGAATCTTTGAACACTTTGGAGTCTTCACCTTCAGGGAAGAATTGCGCATAAAAAGAAGAAATACGTTTAAAGATAAACAACAAACCAGCATCGTTCCCCTTTGAGCGACCTGCTTTTTGCCAACGCGTTAAGTCATCGCCTACCGTACGTCCGAAACGTTGTGATTTTAGCGCCTTTGTTACCCAACGCACTAAATAATGGTTATTCGCAACAGGGGCATTGGCTAACTTACCTGAGCGATGCTCTTGATCTAACTCTTCAAGTGCTGAGTTAACCAAGTTTTGAATTTCTTTGGTGTAATTCGACATTACGCCTTTCTTCCTAAAGTCCAATAAAACAGTGCTGAAAGCACAGAACAAGCAAACATTACGATGATCATCGGCCATGCAACATTCCCGGGCAGTGATGCCACCAGCGCACCAACCAATGAACCGATACCGAATCTTAATGTCCCCGCTAGAGACGACGCCGTACCCGCCATTGATGGGTAACCACTTAAAAGCAGCGCCATCGCGTTACTACCTATCGTCGACAATGTACCGATAAACAGCACAACAAAAGGTACAATGCCCCATAATCCGAAGTCCATTAACCAACTTACGAATAAACCAATCCCCGCCAAAAGTTGCACGAATAACCCAAAACGAAGCATGGCATGGGAACCAACTTTCTTCACCAAGCGACCATTAATACTGGTCATGATGATCATCGCCACAATGTTCAAACCAAATAGGTAACCAAAGTGGTCTGGTCGAACACCATATAAATCAATATAAACAAAAGAACCCGCCGTCAAAAATGCAAACATTCCGGAAAATGAAAACGCACCTGAGAGCATCAAACCGATCGCTTCAGGATTGGAGCATAATCTGGCGTAGTTTCTCAGCGTCGTGCGGAAACGAAGAGGCTGACGATTTTCAGGCTGTAACGTTTCAGGGATTTTCCAAAGTACGAGAAAAATCACAACTACAGCGAAAATAGCTAGTACCCAAAAAATGGAACGCCAACCAAACCAAATCGCGAGATGGCCACCGATCATCGGTGCCACCAACGGCGCAATAGTAATGACCAGAGTAACGAAGGACATTGCGCGTGCAAAGTCTTCACGGTCAAACATGTCACGCACGACGGCTTGGATAATGACCGCCGCTGCCGCGCCAGCAAAACCTTGTGCCGTACGTACATAGGTCAGCGCATCAATGCCATTTGTTGTCGCACTCACAACAGCAGCCAAGCCGAAGAAAAGTACGCCTAAAATCAACACAGGTCTGCGACCAAAGCTATCGGCAAGCGGCCCGTGAATTAACTGGCCGATCGCAAAACCCGCGGTATAAGCCGTCAACGTAATCTGAACCGCGCCAGGCGCGACCCCCAAATCTTTCGCTATTGTCGGCATCGCAGGCAAATACATATCGATCGCCAAAGGCGTCAAAGCACCAATCGCTCCTAGTACCAGAAACAATAGAAAACTGATTTGGGATTGCGGAGCACTTTGAGCTTTTTCTGTCATTCTTTTACCTCTTGTTGGAGCCCTACCGTCAATACTTGCAGAACAAAGTGAAAATAACGGACAGTTCTCATATCGCTGAATGTAGAAGCCAAAAACCTGTTCTATCCAACGTTCGAGAATCATAAGGACAAATATGTACCAAGGTGTGACCTTGACGAACTCGACATAGAAAAGCATGTGAAAGCGAAATGTGTTTATGGGAAACAAACACAATGCAGTAAAAATGATGGCGTTGACACCATCATTCCATTCACCGTAGCCGAAGGCTTTGCAATAAGAGTATGCATGCATCAGCTAAATGCAAAGGCATATCACTGAGATGAGTAAGCACACCGGAATTGTCTAGGCACTAATTTTGGTAGGAAAATTTATTTTGAGCCAATTTCTACCAAAAGACTAGTTCCTATTAGGAACTAAAGAATTTCCCATGCCGACAATTAATTCCAAATAGAATCAATTTCTTCTTGCGTGAGGTAGCGATAATCACCTGGTTCTAGTGCCTCATCAAGTTCGATAGAACCAATACGCTCACGATGTAAGTACTCAACTTTATTTCCTAACGCCGCGAACATACGTTTCACTTGGTGATACTTACCTTCCACGATAGTTAACAATACTTCATTCTCGGCCTCGTTCACGATTTCCAAACGAGCAGGCAATGTTGCTTCTGATTCATTGCGCAAAATGATGCCTTGTTCGAGCTTTTCCGCATAATCAGGCTGAATAGCATCGACGAGCCAAACACGGTACGTTTTCTCACACTTATGCTTAGGTGAGGTAATACGGTGAGACCACTTACCATCATCCGTAATCAACACTAAACCAGTTGTGTCGACATCTAATCGGCCCGCAAAGTGAAGGTTTTCAATTTTAGGCTCATCAAGCAATGCGAATGCAGTTTGGTTGTAGCCATCTTCATGTGAACAAACAAAGTCAGCAGGCTTATACAACATAACGTAACGAGGACCAGGAGCACCAATAACACGGTCTTCCCACATCACTTCCGCACCTTCAGGTACTTTAAGTGCACCACTTTTTTGAACCTCACCGTCTACGGTGATGTCTCCACTTTTGATGATCTTTGTTGCCTGTTTGCGTGTTGCACCCAGAGCGTCACACAAATATTTATCTAAACGCATGAATACCTCATTGAATTATACCCAAGTGATCTCTAAATCTTGGTTTAAAGGTCACTTGGGTATAAAAGTCAGGTATTATAGCGTTCCTCGTTCGAATAGTTGAGCAATTTCACATATTTTCATGTACACACTTCGTCCTTATCAAGCCGACTCGGTTAAAGCCGTTATTCATTACTTTCGTAAACACTCGACACCAGCAGTGATCGTGCTGCCAACCGGTGCCGGGAAAAGCTTGGTGATCGCAGAACTTGCTCGCCTTGCGAAAGGACGAGTGTTAGTCCTCGCCCACGTAAAAGAACTGGTCGAGCAAAACCACGCAAAGTATGAAGGTTATGGTTTAAAAGGTTCCATCTTCTCAGCAGGATTGGGACGAAAAGAAACTGACCAGCAAGTCGTGTTTGCTTCGGTTCAATCGGTCGTACGTAACTTAGATTCGTTCAAAAACCAGTTTTCTCTGCTCGTTATTGATGAGTGCCATCGTGTGCCAGATGACAAAAACAGCAGCTACCAAAAAGTTATTACTCACTTACGAGAACTGAACCCTGGCATTAAGGTGCTGGGACTAACTGCAACGCCCTATCGTTTAGGAATGGGCTGGATTTATCAGTATCACACCCGAGGTCAAGTGCGAACCGAAGAGCCTCGATTCTTCCGCGATTGTATTTTCGAACTGCCGATCCGTTACTTGCTCGACGAAAACTTCCTCACTCCAGCCCGCATGATGGATGCGCCCGTTTTGTCTTACGACTTCTCTCAGCTGAAGCCCGCTAACACCGGACGCTACAAAGAAGCAGAAATGGACATGGTGATCGATAAAGCCAAACGTGCGACTCCACAAATTGTTGAGCAAATCATGCAATATGCGAAAGAGCGTCAAGGTGTCATGATCTTCGCTGCAACTGTTCGACACGCACAGGAGATACACAGTTTATTGCCAGAAGGCGAAACTGAAATCGTCATTGGTGATACACCTACGCCGGAGCGCGATGCGATCATCCAAGCGTTCAAGAATCGTCAAATAAAATACTTAGTCAATGTTTCGGTACTGACAACCGGGTTTGATGCGCCGCATGTCGATTTAATCGCGATTTTGCGACCAACAGAGTCAGTCAGTCTGTACCAACAGATAGTAGGACGAGGATTACGCTTATCAGACGGAAAATCAGAATGTTTAGTGCTTGATTACGCAGGCAACAGCTACGATTTATACCAACCTGAAGTCGGTGATCCCAAACCAGACTCTGACAGTGAAATTATCACAATTCCTTGCCCGGCTTGCGGATTCAATAACAACTTCTGGGGTAAGTTGGATAGTAACGGTTTCTTGGTTGAACATTTTGGCAGACGTTGCCAAGGTTACTTTGAAGATGAAGACACAGGCGAACGTGAACACTGTGGCTACCGTTTTCGTGCCAAATACTGCGGTGAATGTGGTGCGGACAACGATATCGCTGCACGAATTTGTCATGAGTGTGATGCGACGCTCGTAGACCCAGATAAAAAGCTAAAAGAAGCCCTTAATCTCAAAGATGCATTAATCTTTGAATGCACAGAAATGGACCTATCTGTATTTAAGTCCAGTGATGGTAAATCTCAGCTAAAGGTGACGTATTCTGGTGAACCATACCAAGGCGAAGGCAATGCGTTAGTTCATGAGTTTTGGACATTGAGTACCAAAAAACAAAAACAAACGTTTAAAGATCAGTTCGTACGCCCCCACTTAGCAGACAAGCATCGCCCTTTTGAAGAGGCTTCACCGACACGCGTTGTCGCTAATCAACATCGTTTCCGTTTGCCTCAGTTTGTTATTGCTAGAAAATCTGGTCGCTTTTGGAAGCTGCGAGATAAAATTTTTGAAGATGAGTTGAAATAACATCGACAACACATGGCAAAACTTAATTAGCTGATTCACTCTCTGTTCATCTATCTCCGATATACTGCGGCTAACGCTCCAGAAAAGGTTTGACTATGTATAAAGCAACGACTTCTCTACATTCTGCGTTACTTTTCGGCCTTATCACGACATTCATGTGTGCACCAAGTTTTGCCAAGCATGGCAACGAGTACACATCACAAAATGGCCACGCCATCGTGCAAGATGTCGAAAAGCCAGGAACACGTATCGAATTCGATGAAGATCAAGATGAGGTCTATCGCGCGGTTCAACAAGGATATATACGACCATTTTCGGAACTTTACGCCGCAGTAGAAAACGACCTATACGGCCGCATCATCAAGGTCGAGCTTGAAGAAGATGATGATGCTTGGGTGTATGAATTGAAAATTCTGTACAACAATAGCGTCCTAAAAGTTGAGTACGACGCCGCCACGCTGGAAATGCTTGAGATCAAAGGTCGCAGCTTTAACAAAGCGTTAAAGCCGCAAAACAACTAAACTTGTCTAATACGTAATCCAGACGCGATGCGAAGCTTACTTCGATAAAAATCCAAACATAATAAGAATCATCAATATGAAAATACTTGTTGTTGAAGATGATCCTCGTTTAGGCGAGCAAATCATCGAAACATTAGAAAGTACCGGCTGGGTACCAGAACTGTCCCAAGATGGCATAGACGCTCTGTATCGCGCGACTTCGGAAGAATGGGACGCCATTGTTCTTGACCTCGGCTTGCCAAAACTGGATGGTCTTACCGTCCTAAAAGGCATCCGAGATGAAAACATTAATACTCCTGTCGTGATTCTAAGCGCTCGCGACACCCTAACGCAGCGAGTTGAAGGCTTAAACGCAGGTGCAGACGATTACCTAACTAAACCATTTGAAATGGTTGAGCTTATCGCTCGTATTCGTGCACAGCTGCGAAGAGCCTCTGGTAATGCCTCTCCTGTAATGCAAATTGGCGACTTGAGCTTGGATACACGCACTTCTAAAGTCATGTGGCAAGGGCAAGCGGTAAGCTTGACTGCGCTAGAGTATAAAGTGGTCGCTTACTTTATGCATAACCCGGAAAAAGTGATTTCTCGAACCGAACTCGTCGAGCACATTTACAAACAAGACTTTGATCGTGACTCCAACACAATCGAAGTTTTTATCGGCCGAATTCGCAAAAAAATCGCACCAAAGATCATCAAAACTGTCCGAGGGTTGGGATACCAATTAAATGCCGAATAGAAACAGGCTACCGTTGAACGCAATAAAACGACTGAGTATCAAAAGTCGCCTCGTTTTAGCGGCGATCGTTTGGTTAACGGCAATGATCCTCGCCGCTGGTGTGACGATACCGACGCAGGTCTACAACTATATGGTTGATGACACTCGCTCACAGCTCAGCATTTTTATGGATGAAGTCGCAGCACAGTTAGAAGTCGATAACACCGGGCATCTTTCACTCGCAGCTCAGCTATCAGACCCTCGATTTAACCGACCTTACAGTGGTTTGTATTGGAGTGCCTCTACAGAGGCAAGCCTCGAACGTTCTCGTTCGTTGTGGGACAAAAAAATCGAATACAAAGGTTTGGATAAAGATGCGTATGGAGCAAGAGGCGAAAAACTAATTACGCTAGAAAAAGCACTGTATCTTCCTGATTACGATGGTCCTATTCACATTATTATTGGTATTGACGAAGAGCCCATTAAAAATACCCTTCAAACGTTAATCGGCCAACTTTGGCTTATTTTGGGTTTATTATTCGCGGGCGTACTTACCGTCATTTTACTGCAAATTGCTTGGTCATTGAGTCCGCTTACAAAGCTACAAAAAGAATTAGCCGAGCTGAAGTCTGGTAATAAAAAGAGTCTAGAAGAAACCTACCCAAAAGAGATTTCTCCTCTAATCTTCGACCTCAACGCTCTGCTGTTCCATTACCAAGAATTACTAGAGAGAGCTCGCAATCATGCAGGTAACCTATCTCATGCACTTAAAACGCCACTTTCTGTTCTAAAAAATGAAGTTCAGACGTTAGAACCTGAGGCACAATCCCGTCTCCGAGCTCCAATCAATCAAATACAAGACCATATCGATTACCATTTGGGTCGTGCCCGTATGGCCGGATCGATGAACATATTATCAGTGAAGTCGAACCCAGCAGATCGTGTGGATGCTATCTCAATGGCGTTTGATAAAGTGTATGCGAGCCGAAGCATTACCTTAATTAATGAACTTGATTCAGAGCTGAATGTAGCAGTAGAGCAGACCGATCTCGATGAAATGCTAGGTAACTTGCTAGAAAATGGCTATAAGTGGGCCAACAGCATGATTCGTGTGCACTCCTCTCAGGATAAGGAAAATATACACATCATTATTGAAGATGATGGGCCAGGCATCCCTAAAGAGAAACTGAGTCAAGTAATCAAGAGAGGAGTTAGATTGGATGAAACAACCCCTGGCTCAGGTCTTGGTCTAAACATAGTCAGTGAAATGGCACACAGTTACCGAGGTCAATTAACATTGGATACAAGCGCTTTAGGTGGATTAAAAGCATCTTTAGTCTTACATCTCAGCCGAACATAAAGCATATAACACATAAACTTTGTTTTTCGGACCATGATCAGTAAACCGATGAAAATGAAGTCGATGTGAACAAAATCCAAGCAAAGCGTTAAAAGGGATAGCCTTCCACCCCGCTAAATCATACCTTTTTGTTGATTTGGATACGATTTGGGTTGCCCATTTATAAGTGGAATGATAGTATCCGCGCTCGCTTGAACAGTTCCTGTTTCAAGCTTTACCACGAACAACAAGGTCGCATTGTTGATTGTGAACATTTGATTTTTACTAATTTGAGAGTAAATACTATGAAATTCGAAGCAGTAGTACGTACTGAACTAGGTAAAGGTGCGAGCCGCCGCCTACGTCACGCTGGCAAATTCCCTGCAGTTGTATACGGCGGTGAAGAAGCAGCAGTAGCTATCGTTCTTAACCACGACGACATCGTAAACCAAATGGACAAGCCTGAATTCTACGAAGGCATCGTTCTAGTTATCGATGGCAAAGAAGTTAAAGTTAAGCCACAAGACGTTCAACGTCACGCGTTCAAGCCAAAAGTTGAACACATGGACTTCATCCGTATCTAATTCCCTACCAAGGAATTAATCGGATTAAATCCAAACCTTTTGCATAAAAGATAATCGGATTTACCAACCGAGACATCTACAAAATTTCAAAACCCCGGAGTCTTACCACCTCCGGGGTTTTACTATATTTGGCATATAGCATTTGATTTATGAACGGGCAATATACTTCACTAAAGTGAGATCGGTCAGCGTCATATTCTCAATCACTTCCGACTCTTCCTCTCCAGTACGCACAAAACCACACTTCTTGTAAAAGTTAAGCCCCTGTTGATTAGTATCCAGTGCTTTCAAACTGATCTGCATAACTGACGTAGAGAGCAAACGTGTCTCTAACTCATCTAACAGTGCACTTCCTGCTCCTTGCCCATAATGTAGCGGCGTAACGTAGCAACATGTCACTAATGCCGTTTTATCTTCGCTGGTGTGGTTAGGTAACTCGTAACTTAAAAAGCCAACAATTTCTCCTTGCCTCTCAACTACGATCAATTGGGCCAGTTGCTCCGTCATCACTCGCGCCCACATCCTTTCTCGACGCTCAATCGTAAACTGCTCTATGTAGCTCTTTGGCATTAATCCTTTATACGCCACCTGCCAAGAATCAACGTGTATCTTGGCGATTTGGGCTGCTTCCTTTTTGAGTGCGTCCCTTACTGTGTATCTCATAAGCATCCTTTATTAGCGTTCACCACTTACAAATTCTTTTAACCCTACCCTTTAAACCAAAGCTCAAAGATAACAGTTACAGTCGCAACGCTTTACATTAATCCATTTCATTTTCATTAATTAAATGATAGTTCACATCATAATATTCGAAGAAGAACGATCCATTATTTACTTTTCATTTTGACTCATTAGGTTGAATCTATTTGTTTAAACATTCGAGTGTCAAATGCGGAATAAGCACGATAAGGTATCGGATGAGGATAAATAAACGATGCTTAAAGCATAAGGTTTCTAAACGATCGCAATTATAGTAAAGAGATAAATACAATTTTTAATAGAGTTTGGCAGAATAAAGCCATGACCAAATGAGTTTAAGCTCTGTGCTGTTCATTATGCATACAAACCGCCACCCCTCATCATCAGAGCGAAAATTTATAACGATTTGTGTCATACCTATTAGGAAAAACATAAACTTGGCAAAATAATCACCAAAATCAGCGTAATACTTCGCAAAAATGCGCATTGATTCACACAAACAACACACATTCAATTAACTACCTCACAAAAAATAGAGCTAGCTATATAAAATAAATACTAAATACCAATTCTGTTTATTTATAGACGTAGTTTGCAGGCTTATTAATTCATTTCTCCGATAGAAGTATAAATAAGAGATAGATCACTAAAGTTTCACATTAATTCCGTATATTTCACGCCGTAACAATAACAAAATCACAAAGAAAGGATCCCTTATGAAGTTTTCCAAATCTCTTTTGGTAGTGGCAGTGGGCGCTGCGCTAGCAGGATGCGGCTCAGACAGCGACAATTCTCCAGTAACCTGCGAGACTGCAGATTCTTGTACTAAGTTCACCGTTCTCCACACTAACGATAACCATGGTCGCTTTTGGCATAACAGCGACGGCGAATACGGCATGGCTGCGCGTCACACTTTAATCGAATCTATCCGCGCAGAAGTCGAAGCAAAAGGCGGTGAAACCATTCTGCTATCTGGCGGTGATATTAATACCGGTGTACCAGAATCAGACATGCAAGATGCGGTTCCAGACTTCGTAGGGATGAACCTACTTGGTTACGATGCAATGGCTGTCGGTAACCACGAATTTGATAACTCACTAGATATTCTCGATATGCAAGCCGAGCTAGCTGACTTCCCTATGCTGGCTGCGAATATCTATAAAAAAGATACAAACGAGCGTTACTTCGCCCCTTACAAAGTATTTACTATCAACGGCCTTAAGATCGCTGTTATTGGTCTAACAACGCAAGACACTGCGAAGCTAGTCAATCCAGACAACGTATCAAACATCCACTTCGAAGACCCTCAAGTAGAAATCAAAAAGGTACTGAAGGAAATCGAAGAGAACGAAAAGGTAGACCTAGTATTTGCAACGACGCACATGGGTCACTACGAAGATGGTAAAAACGGTAGTGAAGCACCAGGTGACGTTAAACTCGCTCGCTCTCTTGAAGAAGGACAGCTAAACGCTATCATCGGTGGTCACTCACAAAACCCTGTATGTATGGAACCAGGTACCAATGAGTATGCTGATTTCAAACCTGGGGATGATTGTGCCCCAGACCAACAAAAAGGCACTTGGATTATGCAAGCGCATGAGTGGGGTAAATATGTGGGTCGTGCAGACTTCGAATACTACGACGGCAAGCTTCACTTAGCGAACTACGCACTGATTCCTGTAAACCTTCTAGACGAAAACGATGAAGTTATCGGTGAACGAATTCAACAAGATGCAACAGTAAAAGCGTTACTACTGCCATACCAACAACAAGGTCAAGAGTTATTAGATGAGAAGATTTCTAATACGACGGGTAAGTTAGAAGGTGATCGTAACGTAGTTCGCTCTCAACAAACTAACCTAGGTCACCTACTCGGCGAGGCATACCGTACTTACAAAACGGTAAATGCTGACTTTGGTGTGATGAACTCTGGCGGCGTGCGTGATTCAATCCAAGATGGTGATATCACTTACCGTGACGTACTAACGGTTCAGCCATTTGGTAACTTCGTGACTAAAGCAACTATGACAGGTAAAGAAGTTAAAGAATACCTAGACGTGGTTGCGACGAAATCTGCAGGGTCTGGAGCTTACGCTCAACTAGATAACATCACTTTAGATGTAAACTGTGATGCTGGCTCAGTAACCATTACCGATATTAACAATAAAGGCTTCGATCTAAACGAAACGTACACATTCTCTGTAATCAGCTTCAGTGCTGCTGGTGGCGATAACTATCCAATCATCAATGTTCAATCTACACAGCTAACCGATGCATACGTTTTGCGCGAGTTCTTCGTAAACAACCCACAAATCTCTGCGGATAACTACAACAATAACTTAGAGAACGTCAAGTACTTCAGTAATGGCCAACCAGTAAAAGGTTGTCCTGCAACTGGTAGCTAATACTCAACACCTTACCCCTGGCGCTAAGAGCTTTTACAAGCAATTTCGTCAGGGCTTTCCTTAAAACCGAAGCTTTGTGCTTCGGTTTTTTATTTTCGATAAATTACTGAAAACTCTCCACCTTCACAATATGTTCAAAAATTGTTCATTTGTGTTATTGACGCCCCTGTGTTGGGCTTCTATGTTTGATAAGGTCTTTTAAATATGCAGGTTCATCGGCTAAATTTCGCGAAACATTTTCAATCGCACAGTCAATGATTCTGAGAAAGATGTGAATGGCGTTACAAACACTGCTCTCAAACAATTTGTCTTTGGACTTCAAACGATGGTGATGTGCCTCCACGCGCACACTAATGAGCAGCGATCTGGACGTCAATGTGTTCAAACTGCTGCCATCGAGTTCTGGAGGTCAAAAATGAAACGAGCCAGCAATAGCTACAGACTCCAAATGATCAAAGAAGTAGTTACCCGTAGAGAGCGTGAAGCTTGTACGGATCCTATGGCGAGATACATTCATCAACTCATGGATGAACGCCCAACAAGTAAATTAGATGTTGAATTCAATCATCGATTTTCAGGAAATCACTTCGACGAACAAGCGGGAGGCTGGGTTAACGACCGTTGGTCGATGAAATAACGCCAATTACCGCTTTATAGGGAAAATGGATAGGAGATTCCCGGTTCTTAAAGGACACCTTGCCGGACCGGGAATATGTAAAAGCCTAATCAGAACCGAAAGCGAAGGCGTA
The DNA here is from genome assembly GCF_033338635.1 of Vibrio sp. Vb1755. Lineage (NCBI taxonomy): Bacteria > Pseudomonadati > Pseudomonadota > Gammaproteobacteria > Vibrionales > Vibrionaceae > Vibrio > Vibrio sp. Vb1755. The sequence continues at coordinate 82,895 of NZ_JAWOTA010000013.1, forward strand.
ACCCACAGACTGAACAAGAGTTCTAGAATAAGTCTTGTTGAGGCGATGACTCATCTTGAAGCTGTTCTGGCTTCGTCTTCCCTGCCAACATCTTTCTTCCGTACCTTTGACGACACAACTTAATAACGTGCAACTGCTGAGCGGGGGTTAAGTTAAGCCAATTAAACCTTTCCTCTCTCTTTCTCATACACCCCTTGCAATACCCTTTTTCATCGGAGGTACATACTCCAACACAAGGGCTTGGGACAGTAAAAAACTCCAGTTGCTCCATACTAAAACCGCTCTTTCCATATTAGGGCGTATTGGCCTAGTTTAAATAATGAGAAGATTAGTCAGCAACAAAACCTGCTATATACTTCGTTATGTCAAAAACATACGAAACCATAACCTTATGCTGACAAAAACAGTGTTTTATTACTTATACTTACCGCGTTTATAAAAACGGAGTCTATAAAATGAAGCTTAGCCTAAAAACGTTAGTTACAGCAATCTCTCTCCCTGTTCTTATGACTGCTTGTGCTAGCAACGGTGATGATGTGAAAGAAATAACGGCTCAAGATTTGCAGCACCACAACTGGGAACTTGTTCAAGTTGATGGCAAAAATATCGTTCTAGACGAACACCAAAAAGCTGCTCGCCTAGAAATCGGTGAAAATCTAACCGCAAACGGCAACGCAGGTTGTAACAACTTCTTCGGTCAAGCCGAGCTGAAAAACAACCAACTACGCATCGAAAAAATGGGCATGACCATGAAGATGTGTATGGAAGATCAAATGAAGATCGAAAACGCAATGACACAAACACTATCTAACTGGAGCGATATCACGCTAACTAAAGATGGTCTTGTTCTGAAAAGTGCCGATCACGAATTGACGTTTACACTACGTGACTGGGTAAACTAATCCCAACTAAGTAAACCAAATAGTATTTTGAAAGCAGCCAGACGGCTGCTTTTTTTATGTCCACGAGTCATTGGTCGTGCATGCCAAAGTCATTTAAGTGACAAACTTTCTTTCTCTTTTGCCCTCAATTCCATGCTTTAAACATCAATTTTGCTCTGTAAAACAACCTATTCATATCTCTGGGGACAATAATTTTCAATTACTTGAAAGAATATCCTCAAACAAACGGTCCGCTCCTAGAATGACACCAAATTTGTCCTTTCTTCGTTTTGCTTCACATTGAGAGTAATTCTTTGAATCAATGAGTGATTCCGTTTGGGATTGGCATTGATAATAGAGAGAGATGAATTACTATCCTTGTAACAGAGCGGAACGACTTGCGAAAACGTCAATAGAAACGAAAGCAAGAACCAAAAGACATAACACGGAATAGATATGAAAAAGCTACTCAGCAGCATTGGCATTTTAGCCACGACTTTTGCGACACCTTCTTTTGCCGATTCATCAGTGAATAGCGAATGGCAAAAAATCGAACATCAAGCCGACGGGCAATCCGTCTACTTTCATGCTTGGGGCGGAAGCCAAGAAATTAATCGCTACATACAGTGGGCGAGTAGAGAGCTAAAATCACGTTATAACGTGACGCTAAACCACGTTAAAGTAACTGATATTTCTGAGACCACTACTCGACTTATCGCAGAAAAAGCGGCAGGCAAAAACAGCGGTGGCAGTGTTGATATGGTTTGGATCAATGGCGAAAACTTCAAATCAATGAAGGATAACCAATTGCTATTTGGTCCTTTTGTCGAAGGTTTGCCAAGCTGGCAATATGTGGATAAATCTCTACCAATTGATGTGGACTTCTCCGAGCCAACAGAAGGTCTAGAAGCACCTTGGGGAGTAGGACAATTAGTGTTTATCCATGACGAGCAAACCCTCCATAACCCTCCAAAATCATTCGCAGAAATGCTGAGCTATGCAAAAGCGTTCCCGAATCGCCTGACTTACCCTCGACCACCAGAGTTTCATGGCACAAGCTTTATCAAAGCATTACTCATTGAACTGTCTAACAACGCCCCTGAGCTGCAACAACCAGTTACCGATAACACGTTTGAGCAAGTCACTCAACCGCTGTGGTCTTATCTAGATGAGTTCCATAAAGTCGCTTGGCGCGGTGGTAAGCAGTTTCCAGGTGGTACAGCAGAAACCCTTCAGCTACTAGATGATGGTCAGACTGACCTGGCGATTACCTTTAACCCGAACGCGGTTTTCTCTGCGCAGTCGAGCGGTAATCTTGCAGAGAGCACCAAAGCGTACGCAATGGACGCAGGAGCACTCTCAAATATCCACTTTTTAGCGATTCCTTGGAACGCAAATGCCAGTGCTGGTGCACAAGTTGCGATAAACTTTTTATTGAGCCCTGAAGCACAGTCTCGCAAAGGTAACCTAAACATCTGGGGCGACCCTTCGGTACTAAGCAACCAATACCTAACTGGTTCGGCCAAAAACACTCAACAATTCAAATCTATCGCTGAGCCACATCCAAGTTGGCAAGCGGCGTTAGAAAAAGAATGGTTGAAACGCTACGGGAATTAGTAAGAATCCATGTTAAGAGCGCTGTATTTAGTCATTATCGCAGTTTGTATTTTGCCTACCATTCCGGGACTACTTGGAGTGGTGGTCTCTGCGCTCGGTTATGTGCCTCCTATCGGCTTGCACCACTTTTCTTTAGATGGCTTTAACGCTGTTTTTGATTGGGAGGGTGTTTGGACATCCATCGGGCTTACTTTCTACTCTGCCATTTTCAGTAGCTACTTGGCTTGCTTCATCGCATTTGCAATTCTACAAGCCTCTTGGGGCAGTAAGTTTTGGCGAAAAATTGAAGTTAGCCTTTCCCCACTTCTCGCGATGCCGCACGTCGCGTTTGCAATTGGCTTTGCGTTCTTGTTTGCCCCAACTGGTATGGGCGTTCGTGTTCTCAACCAACTGTTTGGTTACGACCCGAATGCACAAACGGTGAATGACTTAGCATTGCTGATTAAGGACCCACATGCACTCGGTTTGGTCATCATGCTTGCGATTAAAGAAGTGCCGTTTTTATTGTTGATGAGTATTCCGATCCTTCAGCAATTGAAAGTCGATAAGGTTGAAAAAGTCAGTCACTCGATGGGCTACAGTTCCGCGCAAGCGTGGTGGAAATGCGTATTTCCGCAATGGTTAGCAAAACTTCGTTTCCCAATGCTGGCGGTATTGGCTTACAGTTTGTCCGTTGTCGATATCGCCCTGATTATTGGCCCTACCAACCCACCCACGTTTGCGGTTTTGGTATGGCAATGGTTTAACGATCCAGATTTATCGCTCCTACCAAGAGCTGCCGCTGGCGCAGTAATACTGTTTGCGATCGCTAGCCTTTTGATTGGATTTGCACGCTTAATGGAATGGTGTATTACCAAAGGCTTCAAACGCTGGCAGTACTCTGGTCGAAACGGTTTTCGTTTACCCGGTAAAACCCTATTTTCACTGGTCGCGCTACTTGCACTTCTAATGATTCCACTCATGGTGGTGTGGAGCTTTGCTCAACGTTGGCGCTTTCCAGATTTGCTCCCAAGCCGTTACAGCCTGCGTTTTTGGGAATACGAATGGCACAGTATTCTTGGCACGCTGGAACAGAGCATGCTGATTGCCGTTATCAGCGCGACTGTCGCTCTAGCCCTTGCCTTGATCGCACATGAGTATCGCCTTCGTTATCGCTGGCAGGTGCCCGGTTACATCATCGCCATCCCAATGCTGATTCCTCAGCTATCCGTGCTATTCGGTATGCAAGTAGTGACGCTGTACTTAAACAGTAACGCGTATTTCTTTTGGGTATGCTGGGCGCATGTGTTCTTCGCATTCCCATTTATTTACCTCTCGCTAGACGGGCCGTGGCGCAGCTTCGATAACAGCTTAACTCGCGTCGCACTCAGCTTGGGTAAAACACCGATGCAAGCTTGGTTAAAAGTGAAACTGCCAATCCTCCTGCCTGCAATTGCATTCGCGTGGGCTGTCGGTATTAGTGTCAGCCTGGCGCAATACCTACCAACATTGGTGCTAGGGGCTGGGCGCATTAGCACCATCACAACCGAAGCCGTTGCACTATCCAGTGGTTTTGACCGACGTGTCACCGCTATTTACGCCATTTGGCAAGCTCTGCTGCCATTCTTGTTCTTTTCTTTTGCGATACTGCTTAGCCACTTGCACAGGAAGTATCGCCGCTTGTCTATAAAAGGTTTACTACTGAATGAGTCTTTGTCTCGAAAACCTCGCCATCCGTAAAACCAATGGCGACGCGCTTTTTTCAGCGTTCAACATGACCGTAGAAAAAGGTGAAATCGTTACCCTGATGGGGCCTAGCGGTTGTGGTAAATCCACTTTGTTGGATGCCATTGCCGGGCACCTATCCGCCGAGTTCAACTACTCTGGATCCATTACGCTTGATAACGAAAAGTTGGATGCCCTCCCTGCCCATAAGCGTCAGGTCGGTATTCTATTCCAAGAAGATTTGCTCTTCCCTCATTTAACGGTGTGGGAGAACCTTGCCTTCGCGCTACCAAACTCAATCAAAGGTGAAGAGCGTAAAGCTCACGCTATGCAAGCACTGAAGAACATTTCATTGACCAAACTAGCAGAGTCCTTTCCTGACCAAATTTCGGGAGGGCAACGTGCCCGTATCTCATTGACTCGTATGCTGCTAGCAAAGCCAAAAGTTGCGCTACTTGATGAGCCCTATAGCAAGCTGGATAAAGACCTGCGCGTGCAATTTCGCAATTGGGTGGTCGAACAATTGCAGCAAGCGAACATCCCTACTTTGATGGTAACGCACGATGAAGACGATATTCCTGATGGCAGCAGCTGCCTAAACTGGCCGTGGGAGACAAATCATGCTTGATAGCCTGAGTATAAAGCTCATCCGCAAACCGCTGGCACTCAGTGCGAAATATCTCGATAAATGTGGTATCACTGCAAATCAGACGACAGTGTTTGGTTTTGTACTTGGCTGTTTTGCCCTGCCGGCTTTGATCACCGAACAGTACTTGTTGGCGTTGCTGTTTATTTTGCTGAACAGAATCTGTGATGGGTTAGACGGTGCACTGGCGAGGATTCAAGGCATTACCGATGCGGGTGGTTTTCTTGATATCAGCTTAGATTTTTTGTTCTATTCGTTGATTCCTTTTGGCTTTGTGCTTGCCAACCCAGAGCACAATGCCGTTGCAGGCGCATTTTTGATTTTTTCCTTCATCGGCACTGGTAGTAGCTTTTTGGCTTTTGCCATCATGGCAGGAAAACAAGGCATCGATAATCCGGTATATAAAAACAAATCGCTTTACTACATGAGCGGCTTAACCGAAGGTACAGAAACCATTGGCTGCTTGGTTTTATTTTGTTTGCTACCGCAACACTTTGCCGTCATCGCGTATATCTTTGGCGCGGCATGCTGGTTTACTACTTTTACACGTATTTATTCAGGGTTTCATACGCTTAACGATCATTAATACTGCTTAGACAATCGCGTTTCCTTAAGGGACAGGCCGCTAAGCCACTGTTTTATAAAGCACCAAAACGCAGGTTAAATTGGGGTATATACTCTTTGAATGAAGAAACCATTCGGAGGCTATATGAAAAAACAGATCAATTTAGGCATGTTGCTCACCATTACTTGTGCGCTCGTGCTTGGCGGCTGTAGCTCACCTAACCCGTACGGAGATGCATACGGCTCATCCGACACTCGCAAAGTTCAGCAGGTTTACTACGGCACAGTAGAAAAAGTAGAACCCGTAACCATTGATGCCTCTACCCAATCCAATGCCATTGGCACCATCGCTGGTGCTGCCGTGGGCGGGATCTTAGGCTCAAAAGTTGGGGGCGGTTCTGGCTCGGATATCGCTGCCATTGGTGGTGGTCTATTGGGTGGCTATGCAGGCAGCAAAGCGGCTGAAGCAACCGCGAAAAGAAATGGCGTGAATCTGACCATTCGTTTAGAGGACGGAAAGATTATCTCTATTGTTCAAGAAGCAAATCCAAACATGATTTTCCAACCAGGCCAAGCGGTCCAAATCAATGTTTCTGGTAATGACGCCAGAGTCGTTCCTCGTTAATTCGGACGAACCAAACCTTTGGCCTGCTTTAATTCAAACACCTAATCCGCGCAAGCTTACATCACTGGCTTGTTAACTTGCGCGTTTCTTTTCGTATCAAACTTGATCGTCGTCAATGGAACATCAATCTCCCACACCTTTCGATGTTCAAATGACATCAAGTTGCTAGCATGAGCCCATTCCAGATAACTTTGGGCTTGTTATGACTCCGACTGTTGACCACGTATTCCTTAATATCGCGCTAAACCTCAGCTCAAATCGCTCTCACGAGCAGCAATATCAAAATCTCATTGATGGGGTCGCGCAAGTATTCCCATGTGATGCGAGCTGCCTGTTTATCTTCGATGAGGATGGGTTTCTAACTCCTGTCGCGGTAAAAGGCTTATCCAGCTCGGTCTTAGGTCGTCGCTATTTCCCCAAGGCGCACCCTCGCTTAGATGCCATTATTCATAGCCGTGAACCGGTGCGTTTCGATGCCGATTGTTCACTGCCGGATCCTTTCGACGGCACACTATTAACTGAAGACCAATGCATTGATGTTCACGATTGCATGGGCTTTAGCTTGTATGTCGAAGGCCAACTTGTTGGCGCACTAACGATGGATGCACTAACGGTGGGCGCGTTTGATGGCATCGATCCTGTCGCTATCGAAACCTTTGCGGCTTTGACCGCTGCGACATTGCGTAACATTGCTCAGTTAAAAGCGCTCAAAGCGCAAAACCAGAAGCAAAAAAGCGTCACTCAAACCCTTATCCAGCAAGCCCGTTCTCAACATGGTGAAATGGTGGGTTTGAGTCCACAGATCAACCAGTTACGAAACAACATTGCGACCGTTGCTCAATCAGATTACGCAGTACTTATCACAGGAGAGACCGGTACTGGTAAAGAACTGGTCGCGCACTCGGTACACGCGCAATCTCATCGTAGCGATAAGCCGATGATTTACGTCAACTGTGCGGCCCTGCCTGAAGGTCTGGCTGAGAGTGAACTGTTTGGCCATGTCAAAGGCGCATTTACAGGTGCTAATAGCCACCGTGCCGGTAAGTTTGAACTGGCAGACGGTGGAACGATTTTCCTTGATGAAGTGGGCGAACTGCCTTTGATTTTGCAAGCAAAATTGCTACGTGTGATTCAACAAGGCGAGCTGCAACGTGTAGGTAGCGATCAGCATTTGATGGTCAATGTGCGCATCATCGCCGCGACTAATCGACAATTAGAAAAAGAGGTCGAAGCTGGCACGTTTCGAGTAGACCTTTTCCACCGTTTAAACGTGTTCCCAATCCAAGTCCCCCCACTGCGTGCCCGTGACGGAGATATTCCCGTTTTAGCAGGATACCTGTTAGAAAAAGTACGCCAACAATTTAATGCGCCCAACCTGCACGTTCACCCTAAGGTGTTGGCTCAACTGGAGTCTTCACCTTGGTACGGAAACGTACGCGAGCTCGAACACACTTTAACTCGCGCGGCTTTACACGCTATTCAACAAGGTGCAAGCACGATCATGCTTAACCATTTCGACACCTCATTGGCTCTCGGTGATGTAAAAAACACATCGCATTATTTACCCAAAGAAAGCCAACCAATGCGAGAACTGATAGAAAGCTATCAACGTGATTTAATTGAACATGCTTTAAGCCAAACTGGTGGCGTTTGGGCAAAAGCAGCGGAGTTTTTGCAAATGGATCGCGGGAACTTATATCGAATGGGTAAAAAGCTCGGGATCAATAAATAACCAACCACAAGAAGCTGATGTAATTAAGACATCATTTACGTTGTCTTAATTACATCACTCGCCCTATCAAAAACAAATAAAATCATTAAAAATCAACAAGATAATAATTGGCACGCATTCTGCTCTCTAGTGGTCAACATCACGACTATTAAAACAATCACTGGAGAACCCAATATGTTCTGTATTCAATGTGAACAGACAATTCAAACCCCTGCTGTTAAAGGTTGTTCTTTTGCACAAGGTATGTGTGGTAAAACTTCTGAAGTATCTGACCTGCAAGACGTGTTGGTTTACACACTGCAAGGGGTTTCTTTTTGGGCATCAAAAGCACTTGAATTCAACATCATTAACGATGAAATCAACCAATGGGCACCCAAGGCATTTTTCTCTACATTGACGAACGTTAACTTCGACCCTGAACGCATCCTAGAGTTAACTTCTCAAGCCGCAACGTACAAAGCATTGTTAAAAGAGCAAGTAATGTCTGCTGCGACTTTGTCAAACACCAACCTTACTGACATTCCTGCCGTTGCCAACTTCGATCTACCAAACAGCGCAGAAGCGATCTTAACTTTTGCTCCTCAAGTCGCGGTGAACCGTGGTAAGGACCAAGTACATGAAGATGTTATTGGCCTACGCCTACTTTGCCTATACGGCCTTAAGGGTGCCGCAGCATACATGGAGCACGCACGTGTTCTTGAGCAAACCAACAACGATATCTATGCCGAATACCATGAAATCATGGCGTGGTTGGGCACAGACCCTGAAGATCTTGGCGAACTACTTGATTGCTCAATGCGCATCGGCCTGATGAACTACAAAGTGATGGAAATGCTCGACCAAGGTGAAACAACGACCTTCGGCCATCCAGAACCAACCACGGTGAACGTCAAGCCAGTAAAAGGTAAATGTATTCTTGTTTCTGGCCATGATTTGCATGACCTAGAAAAAATCCTGCAACAGACCGAAGGCAAAGGCATTAACGTTTACACCAATGGTGAAATGCTGCCTGCACACGGCTACCCTGAGCTGAAGAAATACTCTCATCTTGTCGGTAACTACGGCAGCGCATGGCAAAACCAGCAGAAAGAATTCGCCAACTTCCCTGGTGCAATCGTAATGACGTCAAACTGCTTGTTGAATCCAAATGTGGGTCAATACGCAGACCGTTTATTCACTCGTAGTATTGTTGGCTGGCCTGGTGTGGCTCACATCGAAGGCGATGATTTTAGCCAAGTGATTGAATGTGCTCTAGCGCAAGACGGTTTCCAACACGATGAAATCGAACACCACATCACGGTTGGTTTTGGTCGCAATGCACTGATGAACGCCGCCCCTGCGGTTATCGACCAAGTGAAGCAAGGCAACATCAAACACTTCTTCCTAGTCGGCGGTTGTGATGGTGATAAAGCGGAACGCAGCTACTACACCGATTTTACGGCTGAAGCGCCAGAAGACACGCTAATCCTGACCTTGGCGTGTGGTAAGTTCCGCTTCAACAAGAATACGTTCGGAGATATCAACGGCATCCCTCGCCTATTGGATGTGGGCCAATGTAACGATGCTTACTCTGCAATCCAGCTTGCACTTGCACTGGCGAAAGAGTTTGACTGTGACATCAATGAACTACCACTCACGCTTGTGCTTTCTTGGTTCGAGCAAAAAGCGATCGTTATCTTGCTAACGCTATTTGCATTGGGCGTGAAAGGCATTTACACAGGCCCTACTGCACCGGCATTCCTAACGCCAAACCTAATCGCCATCATCCAAGAGAAGTTCGATATGCGCAGTATTGGCAATGTTCAGGATGATCTAAAAGCCATCCTAGCAGCTTAATAAACTTGCTTGTTACGCGCCTCCTTACGCGGAGGCGCTATCTATTTCGAACCCAAAATAGCCACAACCAAAGAGATTGTTATGTTTTTTGAATGGCAAGGTAACCAACCCGTCACACTCCGTTGCATCGACAAATACTTCGAAACACACGACACCGTCAGCATCAAATTGGCTGAACTAACCGAGTCACTTCTGTTTCAGTTTAAACCTGGCCAGTTTATTAACTTGGGCGTCGAAATTGATGGAAAAATGGAGTTTCGTGCCTATTCAATCAGCTCGATCAATGAAGACGATCACCTTCAACTCACCATCAAACGAGTATCTGGCGGTAAAGTATCGAACTACATCGTTGACTCGCTGCTGCTCGGTGATACCGTTCAAGCATTACCACCAGCGGGCGAATTTAACTGCATTGACCACCCACCCGTTTTACGTGATGGCGAAACAAGAGCCTTGCTTATCAGTGCAGGTTGCGGCGTCACGCCCGTATTTTCGATGGCAAAGCACTGGCTGAGTAATCAAGATGAAAACGACAACGATGTGGACATCGCATTTCTTCATATCACACACAGCCCAGAAGAGACGATTTACTACGATCAGCTAGAAACGTTAGACGCCGTATATCCCAACTTCCATTTAAAGCTGTTGCTGAAAAACCGCGAAGGAACGTCACACCCACAAGGTCGTTTGAATGCCAACTGGATTAAAGAGCTTGTTCCTGATTTCAAACAGCGCACCGTTTACCTGTGTGGTCCAAGCCAGTTTATGCTAGATGTACACGGCTATTTGAATGACCTTGGTTTTGACATGACGAACTTCTACCAAGAGAGTTTTACGCCAGCGACTGGCGCAGAAACATCGGTCTCCGATGAGACGGTTAACGTTTTTGTTCCTGATTTTGCTCAAAGCATCGATGCGCAAAAAGGTCAGGTACTGGCCGATGTGCTCGAAGGCGCAGGTTTACCATTAATCGTCGCTTGTCGAAGCGGAATTTGTGGCTCGTGCAAATGCAAGGTTCGTAAAGGCAACGTCTCTTCCACTAGCCTAGAAACATTGACGCCAGAAGAAATTGAACAAGGCTATGTGCTCGCCTGCTCATCAATCATCGAAGCGGATCTTGAAGTGCAGATCGGTTAATGCTGCTGGTATCGATCTTTTATTGTTTCCCGTCATTCCGACGAGCCTAGGCGAGGTCAGGAATCTAATATCAGCGTGTTAGGAATAACTCACTCTGATAATAGACTCTGAATCACACTCGCGTCTCGCTATTCAGATTGACGGGGTATCGCGGAGATGCCAGCCGTACTCAAACGGCTGGTATTATAGATAGGTACAACTTTCGTTTCGTCGTCATTGCTTCTCGCTAAACAACAACACTTTCAATGCTGCTTCGCTGTCTACGTCCATAAACTCTGGCGGGTTATCCAGACGCTCACGGAATGTCAACTCTGGCGCTTCTTCTTTCATGCTTTCAATCAAGAAGTCGCTTGTCACAGATGGTGAGTTCACACATGCCATCACTTGACCGCCTTCTGCCAACAAATCCGGCAATCGACGTAGAATCTTTTTGTAGTCTTTAGTCAGCGCAAAGCTGCCTTTCTGGAATGAAGGCGGATCGATAATGATCAAGTCATACTGACCAGATTTCTTAATCTTACCCCAAGATTTAAAGATATCGTGCCCCATAAAGCTTACCTGGTTGATGTTATGACCATTTAGCTTGTGGTTCTCACGACCTTTAGACAGCGACGCTTTCGCCATGTCGACGTTAACCACTTTATCTGCGCAACCCGCAATGGCAGCGACAGAAAAGCCACACGTGTAAGCAAACAAGTTGAGCACGTTTTTATGCTTGGCATTTTCGCGTACCCAATCACGACCGTAGCGCATGTCCAAAAACAGACCGAAGTTTTGGTTGCGGCCAATATCCAATTGGTATTTCAAACCACTTTCTTCAACGACAGGGCGAGCGTCTAATTCACCGACAAGCACTTCTGAAGGCGCACCATCGGCATAACGGTGCTGAAGAACCATAGTGCGACCTTGCTTGTCTGCCCACAGTGGTGATAGTGCCAACGCATTGAGGCCGCTTTTCAGCTCAGCGAGAAACGCGTCGTCGACTTCTTTAAACAAGTTGATGATCAACTGACCTTGTAACCAGTCACAGGTGATTTGCTCTAGGCCCTCAAAACGACGGCCACGACCATGAAACAGTCGACGAATTTCGTTCGGAGCTTGCGCGAGCTCGGTTTCTAGATGCTGAAAAAACAGCGGAAGTTGTGATACTTGCATCGAGTTCTCTTATTAGTTTTCTTTGTGACGGTTATTTGATCGTAGGCCAGCTCAGTTCCCAAGGGGAAAGCCAAGTATCCAACCCCTGAGAGACGATTTCATTGTGCCATTTGTTACCCAGCACTTGGTATTCTCGTGGATCGCAAACAAAGCGATATTGCTCATCTCGGTATTGGAAGCAAAGTGAAAATGCATGCAGGTAACCGCGATCAGCCTCATTGCCTGCATTGTAAATCGGGTCGCCAACAATACCTGAGCCAACCGATTTTAATGCCACGCGGATTTGATGCGTTTTACCAGTGTGTGGCTTACATAAAAATAGGCGCTCTCCGGGCTCTGCCGCAAGAGAGAAAAACTGGGTGACGGCTGGGTTATTTTTGCTGTTGACCAGCTTCCATGATGAACGGCGCGAACGCTCCATATCACCAACGACCAAACCTTGTTTCTTTTTCGGCTTTTTAGAGCCAATCGCTAGGTAGAACTTTTCTACTTGGCGGTCAGCGAAGGCTTGCGATAACGCACTGGCCGCTTTGGCGTTGCGTCCGAGGAGCAGAATACCCGATGTCATTTTATCCAAGCGATGGATAAGATAGAGCTGCTGATCACCACTCTGCTTAGCCACTTCTTGCAGCAGCATTGTGTCGCCATCGTCTTTATGAACAGAGACGTTGGGATGCTTATTGATGATCAGAAAATCGGGATGGGTATGTAGAATATCGAACATAAAAAAAACTGGCTCCACGTTTGGAGCCAGCAGTATACATAAGTTATCGGACAAAGCTATCGAGGCTTGCCCTAAGGCCTGAGCTAGAGCTTTCTAGAGAAAATACCAGCAAGACCAATGATTGCGATACCCAGCAGCATGATTTCACCTTTACCACTATCAAAGCCAGACTTAATCCCCATGAAGGCAACAATAGCAATCGCAACAGGAATCAGGTATTTAACTAGGTTGTACCACAATCCAAATAACGGGAAGGATACTTCGCCGTCATTAGTGATCTCTTTTTCTAGCTCAGCACGGCTTAGGCGCCATCCAGCAAAGATACAAACCAACATACCACCAACCGCTAGGAAGATTTTGTCCGTTAGCAAGTCGAAGATATCAAAGGCACCGGTACCAAACAGCGTTGGTCCCATTCCACCTAACGATAGTGACGCAAAAATACATAATGCCGCCATAACTGCACTTGCAGACAGAACTGCGTTAGAGCGCTTCATGCCTTTCTCGTCAATTAGGTAAGACACGACAACTTCCAATAGTGATACTGAAGAAGTTAATGCCGCCACCGTCAAACCGATGAAAAATAACAACGCGAATAGCAACCCAATCACACCGCCCATTTCAGCAAATAGCTGAGGAACGACAACGAATACAAGACCAGGGCCTGCCGCAGGCTCCATGCCAAAGGCAAACATTGCTGGGAACATAGCAACACCAGCAAGAATCGCGACACCAGTATCCATCGCTGTAACCATACCGGTTGTTTGAACTAGGTTCTCTTTCTTCTTCAGGTAAGAACCGTACGTCATCATACAACCCATACCTAAGCTAAGTGAGAAGAACGCCTGCCCTAGTGCAGCAAGAACTACGTTGCTGTCGACTTTAGAAAAGTCCGGCATGAATAAGAACTCAAGGCCAGCCATTGCACCTGGCAGCATCAAGCCTTTAACAGAAACAACGATTAGGATTAAGAACAGAAGCGGCATCAGAACCTTACCGGCTTTCTCAATACCACCCGAAATCCCTTTCATCACGATCATGACGTTAAGGAACAGGTAAACACCCATCCACATTAAAGGTTGAATCGGATCTGAGATGAAACCGCCAAAACTGTCGCCAATTGCTTCTGGCGCGCTGAGTAGACCACCACCCACTTTAAAGATGTAGGCCAATGCCCAACCACCAACCACAGGGTAGAAGCCCATGATCAAAAGACCACTGAAGACTCCCATAACGCCAGTGAACGTCCAGCGTCGGTCAGTTGTTTTGAATGCACCTACGGCAGAAAGACCTGTCTTACGACCAATAGCGAACTCTGTCAGCATCACGCTAAAGCCGATAAAAATTACAAAGATAAGATAGATAGCAACGAATGCACCGCCGCCACTCTCACCTGCTGTGTAAGGGAATTTCCATATATTGCCTAAACCGACAGCGGAACCCGCTGCTGCCATTACGAAGCCTAGTTTAGACCCCCACGTATCACGTGGTGCTGCTGTATTAGTTGTAGCCACGCTTTTTCTCCAAAATTAGTTTGTTGTGTATGCATAGAGATAGGCGTCTAAAAAGTTTATGTAAAAATTATTGTACACTTATAAAATAAGCGTTCGACGCACTATGTCTAGAAAGTAAAGCAGCTCCCCTTTAAAATTGGAACCCCAAAAAAGTACATTTATCGCACAAGTGTCGAGTTACGCAGGTTAAATGCTGTTTTTTTGTTCAAAAGTTAAAGAATGACCTTATTTTTCACATTAAAATAACAGAATCAGCTGTTATGAAATTCGTTCCTCATATAAGGTCAATCCCACGTCTGAATGGGAAATCTATTCCCCCAACCCACTTTTATGCTTAATATCCTAGAAGGGCATATTACTCTGAGCGTATATGGACAAGTTTTATCACTTTCTTACTTTAGCTGGCATCGGGCTATATTGGTTACTGGTCGCAGGTGTGACCATTCGTGTCGTTTTAAAGCGCCGTGCAGTGAGCGTGTCTTTAGCTTGGCTAATGATCATTTATATCCTTCCCGTTCTGGGTGTCGCATGTTATTTCCTCTTCGGTGAACTGAACTTAGGCAGAAAGCGAGCCGAACGTGCGAAAGAGATGTTTACACCATTCGAGAAGTGGTTCAGTCAGTTGAACGACTGTAACGCGCACAACCCAGAAACGATGGGAAGGCACATCTACCGAATTGATGAACTTTGTAACAACCGCCTTGGTCTTCCCGCATTGAGCGGTAATACATTGTCGCTGCAACAGTCACCTAATGAGATTTTGCATTCCATTATTGAAGACATCGAAAACGCGCAGAGCAGTATTCGAATGGTATTCTACATTTGGCATCCAGGTGGTTTGGCTGACTCTGTCGCTTCTGCACTTATCCAAGCGGCTAAACGCGGCGTAGATGTCAAGCTATTGCTCGATTCAGCAGGTAGTCCGCGTTTTTTCAGAAGCCCTTGGTATCGAATGATGCAGGATGCTGGAATTGAAGTTATTCAAGCGCTAGAAGTGAAGATGTGGCGTATTTTCTTACGTCGTCTTGATCTTCGCCAACATCGCAAGATCATCGTAATTGATGATGAAATTGCTTATACAGGTTCAATGAACTTGGTTGACCCGGCTTACTTCAAGCAAAACAGTGGCGTCGGGCATTGGGTGGATATCATGGTTCGCATTACAGGACCAACGGTAAACGTATTGAGTGCCATCCACTGTTGGGATTGGGAAGTCGAAACTGGCGAGCGTCATTTACCAAGACTACCTGAATGCAAGATCGATGAGAGTGAATTCCAACACCCTATTCAGGTTGTGCCTTCTGGCCCAGGTATGCCGGAATATCTGATCTATCAAGTATTAACATTGGCAATAAACCAAGCCAATCGCTCGGTACGAATCACAACACCATATTTCGTGCCCAATGCTGATTTACTCGAAACGTTAAAGATGACAGCACAACGAGGCATTGACGTTGAACTCATTATTCCCCATAAAAATGACTCTATGATGGTGCAATGGGCGTCACGCGCTTTTTATAGTGAGCTCTTGAGTGCAGGGGTCAAGATTTATGAGTTTTATGGTGGTTTACTGCATACAAAATCTGTCGTAATTGACGACCAATTCTGTTTAGTTGGCACCGTAAACATGGATATGCGCAGCTTGTGGCTGAACTTCGAAGTGACCCTCGCCGTTGATGACGAAGAGTTCACCAAGCAAATGTCTTGGTTACAAGATAGCTATATTAAGCAATCTCACACTGTTGTATTGGAAGAATGGGAGAAAAGGAGCCTATTTTCTCGGTTCTTAGAGCGAGTGTTCTATCTCTTCAACCCACTCCTCTAATACCTCAAATACACAGGCTAAAAAACCTCCAGCGCTACATGCATCCTGCTGGAGGTTTGTTCTTTTAGCTCCCTATCTACACGATACCTCTCGACATCATTACCTGTTCATCTTGGCTGTTATTGGCTGATAGTTGACTTTTCCCTTGCATAACCTACGTCGTCCATGTTTTAAATATTCCAAACCGCAATATTTAAGACAGGGAACTTTTATGTCAGAGGGAAAAAAAACCAAACTCATTACCGCTGGCCGCGATAAAAAGTGGACAAATGGTGTTGTAAACCCACCCGTTCAACGCGCTTCAACTGTGGTATTCAATACAGTTGCAGAAAAGAACCAAGCCACCATTAATCGTGCAAACAAAACGTTGTTTTATGGTCGCCGAGGCACCAACACGCACTTTGCTTTCCAAGACGCAATGGTTGAGATTGAAGGTGGAGCTGGTTGCGCGCTTTACCCTTGTGGAACGGCAGCAATTTCAAATGCCATCCTCTCTTTCGTTGAAACTGGCGATCACATTCTAATGGTGGACACTTGTTACGAACCAACTCGTGACTTTTGTAACACCATCATGAAAAAGATGGGCATCGAAACCACCTATTATGACCCAATGATCGGTGAAGGTATCCGAGACTTGATTCAGCCGAATACCAAAGTCCTTTTCTTGGAATCTCCTGGTTCAATAACCATGGAAGTCCAAGATGTACCTACATTAGCGCGCATTGCCCACGAGCAAGATATCATTGTGATGCTTGACAACACATGGGGAGCTGGCGTGAACTTCTCTCCTTTCGAGCATGGCGTAGACATTTCCATTCAAGCGGCGACTAAGTATATCGTTGGACATTCAGATGTCATGCTAGGTACTGCTGTGGCTTCTGAAAAGTATTGGGATCAGCTTCGTGAACAAAGCTACCTGATGGGTCAGTGCGTTTCTCCTGACGACGCATACCTAGGTCTTCGAGGTATTCGCACGTTGGATGTTCGCCTAAGACAGCACGCAGAAAGCAGTTTAAAAGTCGCTCAGTGGCTCGCTTCTCGCCCAGAAGTTGATCATGTCCGCCATCCAGCTTTAGAAACAAGCCCTGGCCATGAGTTTTTCAAACGAGACTTCACAGGTGGAAACGGCTTGTTTTCATTTGTTCTCAAAACGTCTTATCCAAAAGCGACGACGGCTCTGCTTGATGGTATGAAACACTTCAGTATGGGTTACTCTTGGGGCGGTTATGAAAGCCTCATTCTAGCTAACGAACCTAAGAGCTTTAACAGCCTGAGAACCGTAGCTCACCCACACTTTGAAGGTACTTTGGTTCGTATTCATATTGGCTTAGAAGACGTAAATGACTTGATCGCTGATTTAGAGGCTGGTTTTGCGCGTTATAATGCCTTAATGCTTGAAAAAGAAGCCTCCCTATAACAATGATTGAATCGCCCTGCATTGCGGGGCGTTTTTATAACCCTCTGACTTAATTAGAATTAACTAACATTCGCCCGAACCATTAATTAATGTTAATCATTTGTGTTGTTTTTCAATTGAGCAGTCACAGAATGAAATAATGTGCCATAAATAGGCTTTTCAAATTTAGAGTTTCTCTCCTACTTTTTATCATTCATAAGAGGTCATACCACAAGGAGATAGTTTTGAAACTCAAATTTATAGCGCTAATGCTTTTTACCTTAGTTACCGTCCCAATAACCTCCGTATACGCTGCAACAGGTTATACCCAAACCAAGTATCCGATTGTCTTGGTTCACGGTTTGTTTGGTTTTGATACCCTGGCAGGCGTTGATTACTTTTTCGGAATACCACATTCCTTAACAAAAGATGGCGCTACGGTTTATGTTGCACAGGTATCCGCGACCAATAGCAGCGAAGTTCGAGGGGAGCAACTGCTTGCTCAAGTAGAAACCTTACTTGCAGCAACAGGCGCAGAGAAAGTCAATCTCATTGGTCACAGTCATGGTGGTCCAACAACGCGCTATGTTGCCTCTGTCCGTCCTGACCTAGTCGCATCAGTTACGAGTATAGGAGGCGTTAATAAAGGGTCTAAAGTGGCAGATTTAGTTCGTGGCACCGTATCTGAGGGTTCGGGTAGTGAGCAGCTCGCGGTAAAACTGGCGCAAGGCTTAACTACTCTTATTAATCTTCTATCAGGTGGTTCTGATCTCGACCAAGACCCTTTAGCCTCACTAGCAGCATTAACCACGGAAGGATCATTAGCGTTTAACCAACACTACCCGGAGGGGGTCCCTACCAGTGAATGTGGTAATGGTGACTTGCTGGCTTCAAATGGCGTTTATTACTACTCATGGACCGGATCATCCACTTTTACAAACGTTTTCGATCCGACCGACGCTGCCATGATGGTACTTGGCTTAGCCTTTGATGGGCCAAATGATGGCTTAGTTGGTGCGTGCAGCACACATTTGGGCAAAGTCATACGTGATGATTATCAAATGAACCATTTGGATGAAATTAACGGCCTGCTCGGTATTCATCATCTTTTTGAAACCGATCCAGTCACGCTTTATCGCCAACATGCAAATCGTCTCAAACTTCAAGGTTTATAAGAGGTCATCACAATGAAGAAAGTCGCTCTCACCACTTTTATCCTGCTCTCGATATTTGGCGTGGGAGCGCTTTCTCTGTTGCAAAGCGACAAACAACAAGAGATAACCTCTAACCATTCGCCATCTCAGCAAGATATAGCCGCCGATGTCTCTTCCCCAAAAGATTTCTTCGAATATTCTCTTAGCCGGCTGGGCGAAGAAGATCTCGATACGATCAAAGCGGAAGTTAATGATGACACTTTAGCAAAGCAAACTCTGAATATTGATGCCCAACTTTTTCAAACCTACCTTTCCTACAAGCAAGCACTCTCTGCATTAGAGCCTTTTCAGCACAACCACCTAACGCTTGAACAGTTAACCATGCTGAATGAAGCAATACTGAACTTACAGCTTCAATACTTTAACGAGGTGCAGATAACCCTATTGTTTGACGAAGAAAACCGACTTCGCCAACTTGCTTTAGAAAAGCTGACGATTAAAACACAGGCATCGGATATCGAGAGTCAAACACACCTTCTTAATCAAGCGTTATCAGAACAACCGGATTACATACGAGAAAGTGAACGCAATAACGCATTAGCAAAGCAGCTCGAGCAAGCTTCTCAGCTTGGTTCACAAGACAAGTACATCGCCCGTGTTGCTCTGGTAGGAGATGCCGGAGCGCAGAGGCTGCAAAAGCTTGATGAGAAAAGAGCATCATTTGAGACTCAACTCGCCACTTACTTAAAGCAGCGTCAAAATATTCTGAATAGAGATTTTCTAGGGCAAGACGAAAAACAGGCAGAAATCATTGCTTTAAGAAAACAAAGCTTCGATGCCACTCAATGGCGTCGAATCGAAGCTTTGGAACGTATTCATGATAGCCAGAACTAACAACATTAGCTTAATAGCCAAACGTTACTTATTCTGCTTTTTAGGACATCCAACGATATGGTCATCCACCATGCCGACGGCTTGCATGAAAGCATAACAGATGGTTTCACCGACAAACTTGAAGCCTTTCTTTTTTAGGAATTTACTCATGGCTTTGGATTGCTCTGTCGAAGCTGGTACGTCACTCATATGTTGCCATTGATTGACGATTGGTTCGCCATCCACGAACTGCCACAACGCGTCTGATAAACTCCCGTATTCAGCAATTAACGCTTTGGCCGCTTTGGCATTACTGAATACCGAGTTAATCTTTCCGCGATGTCTCACAACATCGAAGTTTTCCACGATGTATTCAGCGCGTTCTTCATTTCTTTGTTCCAACGCATCTAGATCGTAATTCTCGAACGCTTCTCTGTAACCTTCGCGCTTTTTAAGGATGGTGATCCAACTAAGGCCAGCTTGCGCACCTTCCAACGTAATAAATTCAAACAGGACTTGGTCGTCATATACTGGCACGCCCCATTCGGAATCATGATATTCGCGCTCTAATGGGTGATTCATCGCCCACGCACACGTTTTTTGTTCTGTCATTATTCTTCCTTAAAAAGCGCCTCTAACTGATGAGCTAGAGGCGCGATATTTTTCATCGTTATATCAGTAGCACTAAGCCTGTTTCGGTACTGCCACTTTATGGAACAAACGATACAACACTGGCACGACAATCAGTGTCAGGACTGTCGCAAAACCCAAACCAAACATAATCGTAACCGCCATTGGTTTGAAGAAAATATCTGGCAACAGTGGGATCATACCAAGGATCGTCGTGATAGCAGCCATACAAACGGGACGGACGCGACTTACCGCAGCATCAACGACCGCGTCATAAGCCTCTTTACCGGACTTCATTTCAATTTCAATTTGGTCCAGTAATACGATGCCATTTTTGAGCACCATTCCCGATAAGCTTAAGAAGCCGAGCAATGCCATAAAACCAAACGGCGTGTTGAGTGCCAACAAACCGGTAGTGACACCAATTAACGCCAGCGGCACGGTAAGCCAAACAATGAGTGGCTCTTTGATAGAGTTAAATAGGAATACAGTGATCAAGAACATGAACAAGTACCCCATTGGCATAGTAGTAAACAGTGACTCTTGAGCATCACCTGAAGATTCGTATTCACCACCCCACTCTAGTGAATAGCCAGGAGGCATTTGAATCGCTTCGATTTGGGGCTGTAAACGTTTTTGCAACGTCGATGCGGTTTCTTCACCTAGAATATCAGGGTCTGCCATCACAGTGAGCATACGCTTACGGTTTTTACGCACAATAATAGGATCCTCCCAACGCATGTCGTAACCCATTGTGACTTGTTGAAGTGGAATAAACTCACTCTGTGCTGGACTCCATATTTTCATGCCTTCAATGTTACGAATATCAATACGTTCATCTTCAGGTAAGCGAGCCACGATAGGCATGAGCGTAGTGCCGTCTCGGTATAAGCCTATCGTCATTCCAGAGAATGACATGGACAAGAAATCATCGACGTCCGATTTGGTAATGCCATAGCGACGAGCCTGACTCTCGTTAAACTGAGGTTCAAGAACTTGGGTTCGTTCACGCCAATCATGCCTGATATTTGTTGCCTGAGGGTCGGCGTACATGATGTCCTTGACCTGAGCGGCTATCGTTCGAAGGACGGTTGGATCTGAACCAATAATGCGCGCTTCAATTTTTGCACCACCACCAGGGCCTAACTCAATCTGTTTGAGCTTGTAATTGATTTCTGGGTAGTTGGCTTTTAAATACTCTCGAAACTTCGCCATTAATGGTTTTAACGCTTCGTAGTTTTCCATACGAGTGGTTATCTCACCATAAGCCGCATAACTTTTCTCTGGCGCGTACGTTAACATGAAGCGCTGTAAGCCTTTACCCGCGGTCGTCGTGATATGGTCAACATGCTCTTGCTTAGCTAACCAACTTTCTAACTCTTTAAGCGTTGTGTTAGTTGCTCGAATATCAGTTCCTTCTGGCATCCATACATCTAACTGAAAAATCGGCGTTGTCGAAGATGGGAAAAACGCTTGCTTCACAAAGGTGAACCCGTAAACACTTGCCGCTAATCCCGCAATCAGCACCACAACGGTAAACCAAGCACGACGCATACAAAACTGAAGAAACTTTTTATAAATAACGAAAATAACCCCGTTATATGGATCATTTTCTTCCCCTTCACCTTGTTTAATCTTCTGGCCTTTAAAGAAGATGTCAGCAAAGAATGGTGTCAACGAGATAGCGGTAAACCAGCTCAACATTAAAGAGATCAGCAGAACCGTAAATAAAGTGCCACAGTATTCGCCCGTCGAGTCTTCAGACAGTCCAATGGGCGCAAATGCAGTTACCGCAATCACAGTTGCCCCAAGTAATGGCCACTTGGTTTGGGTAACGATGTCAGTCGCCGCTTGGAGTCGAGTTCGCCCTTTTTGCGTACCAATCAAAATCCCCTCAACCACGACGATTGCATTGTCCACCAACATACCTAACGCGATAACCAAGGCACCTAATGAAATCCGCTGCAAATCTATCGCGAGATACTTCATGAAAATGAACGTACCTAACACCGTCAGCAGTAAAATTAAACCGATAAGCAGACCTGAACGTAGCCCCATAAAGAACAGAAGTACGATAATGACGATACCGACAGCTTGAGCCAAGCTGACAACAAAACCGCTAACCGATTTATCCACCTCTTTAGGCTGACTGTAAATTTCCGAGATTTCGATACCAACAGGTTGTTGGTACTTTAGCTCTGCAAGGCGATGATCAAACGCTTTTCCGACTTCAACGACGTTGACGCCTTCAGCAAAAGAAACACCCACGTTTAGTGCGAGGCTGCCGTTAAAATTAATAATATTATTCGGGACTTCTACATACCCGCGTTTTATTTCCGCCACATCTTTCAAGAAGATGAGCCCCTGAGCACCCGACTCAGTAATCAACAAATCACCCAGCTCCTCCACACTCTGGAACTCGCCAGTCGGCTGAATTCTGATGTACTCGTCACCAATTCTGATCGCTCCTGCGTCAGAAACCACGTTTTGCGTCGAAAGAAGATTAAACACGGTATCCGGAGCAAGACCTATACTGCTCAGCTTTTTCATCGATACTTCGATGAAAACTTGTTCTTGCTGTTGCCCGGATACCGAAACTTTACTCACACCATCAACCAGTTCGAGCTCTCGGCGTAAGTAATCGACGTAATCCAGTAGCTCTTTATAGCTATAACCGTCGCCAGTCACCGCTAACAAAATCCCGTAAACATCACCAAAATCATCGATCACTTGAGGTTCATTCACACCTGGAGGCAACGTCCCTTTAAGGTCGTTCACTTTACGGCGCAACTCATCCCAAATTTGTGGTAGATCATCAGGGCCATAATTGTTCTTCATCGTGACCGTGATTTGAGATAAGCCTCGGCTAGAAATCGAATTTACTTCATCAACATAAGTAAGCTGCTGAATCGCTTTTTCGATTGGGTACGTCACTTCTTCTTCGACTTGTTGCGGTGTCGCACCAGGGTAAGAGGTCACTACCATCGCATCTTTAATAGTAAAAGCAGGGTCCTCAAGACGCCCTAAACCAAAGAATGCGGCGATACCACCAATCAAAAATATCAGTGCGAACATCCAACTGATGACGCGATTTCGGATGAAGTACGCAGCAATACCGGTCACATCATCATCACTTTGAGGCGCTGATTTATTAAGATCGCTCATAGACCGGCCTCCTGCGTAGCCATTTCCTGTATCACTTCCACTTTCATGCCATCCCTTAATCGAGAAACACCGGCAATCACAACTTTGTCTTTGAGCATGAGACCATCAAGGATTTGAATGGACGTTTTAGATGCCTTACCTGCTCGCACCTGTTTGCGCGATACCGTATTGTCGTCATTCAGTACCCAAACAAATTTGTTTTCGCGCCCCAGCTCGTCACCATCCGCATTAAAAATGGCTTCGATAGGGACATTAATTCCTAGGTTGAGATCAAGCCCAACATTCTCGTCTTTAGACGTTACTTCAACAGCCATCCCATCTAGGATGTACTCTTCTTCCGGCATAGGAAGCGACAGTGTGACAGTAAACGTACCTGTTGTTGGGTCGGGTTCGGTTGTAAATTCTTTTACCGTCGCGTTATATTCGTTACCACTGGGCACGCGCACTAATGCTTTGATCGCGGTAAGCCTTTCTTCCGTTGGCGGTTGGTTCACATAGAGTCGGTCAGGAAGCTGAATCAACACTTCGACTCGCTCCAAGCTGTGAATATTAACGATATGCTGTCCGACTTGAACATTTTCGAATTGGTCGATATTAACTCGCGAAATAATCCCATCCACGGGCGCTTTTAAGGCAGTAAATGATAGACGAAGTTTGGCTAACTGAAGCTCAGCTAAGGCGATTTGTCGTTGTGCTGCAATTTCATCAAACTGAGACTTAGCTAATAGGCCTTTATCGACCAAAGGGCGTGAGCGGCGATACTGACTGTCGACAACAGAAAAACGCGCACTCGCATTATCTACATCCAACTCATAGTCAGTGGGATCTAGTGTTGCAATAACATCACCCTTCGTGACTTTGTCGCCCTCTTTTACCATGATGCTGCTGACTTCTCCTGCCACTCTGAAGCTCAAATGAGAGCGATCCGCTGCATTCGCAACCGCAGGGAAGTACAAGTTGTCATCCACCTTGCTTCCCGCTAATGACGTAACTCTAACTCGTGGCGTTTCGAGCTCTTTTTCTGGCGCCTTATCCCCACAGCCAACGAGAAAAAGCGTTGAAAGTAAAGTCGCTAGAGAGATGATTCCTTTCATATTACAACCCTCTTTCCTTAATCCACGCTCTTACCTTAATTCCGGGTTCAATTACACTGACACCCGAGATAATGATTTGGTCGCCATCGTTAAGCCCAGCTAACACTTGATTTTTGTCATTCATCTCAATTGCGGCTTTGGACACAATGCCTTGCTCATCGACACGCCAAACGTATGTTTTGCCGTTCTCTTCTAGCAACGCGGAGTTAGGAATCTTTGTCGCTCCTGCACTTTTGGACAGGAGGTAAGCATTGCCAGACATTCCCGGCAAAAGGCCTATTTCTGCTGGTCGCTCCATGACCATCGTGACTTTGTAACTGCCCGTTTTAGGATCGGCCTCTGTATCGATTTCCTGAAAGGTTAAATCAAAGGCTCGCTCGGGGAACGCATCAAATATCATTCTGGCAGAGACATCGCTCCCCTGCGTGTAACGATTTAGAAGATAGTCTGGGATTTGGAATATCACTTTGAGGAGTTGGTTGGACTGAATATTCATCACCCCTTCTTTCGCGGCAACATATTCATGGTTTTCTGCTGGAATGTACGAAATGGTTCCATCATATGGCGCGACAAGTTTGGTATACCTTAAGTTTGCCTTTGCTTGATTCCATTGAGCTTTTGCCGAGTTGTGGTTCGCTTTTGCCTCATCAAAATCTTGCTCAGATACTACTTGGTCTTTACGTAGCTTTTGGTATCGCTTGTATTGCACATCTGCGAGCAAAAAATTTGCCCGAGCTTGCTGTTCGAGCAGAGAATATTCATCTGGGTTTAATGACGCCAAAACATCACCTTTACTGACGACTTGACCTTCATTCACTTCTATCGTTTGAAGAAGCCCAGGAACTCGAAATGTCAGTACTGCTCTATCGCCAGCTTCCGTCGTGGCAGGAAAATGTCGCTCAAACTGGGCATTGCCAACAGATACTGTAAATAGCTTCGCAGGGCGCGATTCAGGTTCAGGAACAGGAGGAAGTTCTTTACCGCACCCCGACAAGACAGCCGAGATGGCAATAGGAATGAGCAATCTTCTCATTACATTCATCCATAAAAATTGGGGGATTATTTTTAAAGTAGATGAATTTTGAACGAACTTCCAGAGCGGAAAAGATTAATAGTGCTTTAAAATTAGTAATTTGTGATAAAAAAGCAGGCTTTATGCCTGCTTCAGTTAAATCTTCTTTGGATACAAAATGCCTAGAGCTTACTGAATTCTCTGTTCACCCTATATGTATCAGACGTAACATAAGCTTCCATGTTACGAATTTTGACATCAAGACGGTCAAAATCCCTTTCCAACACACTGAGCAGTTGATCAGGGCTTTGCCCTTTCTGCCAAGGCTTACTTTTGAGCGTATGCTCTTGCTGCGCTCTGATATTTTCAGAATACGTTACTGGTTGCTTTTCTAACATAAACGCCATCGCGATGTACGCTAACAATACCAAAAACGTACCACCTAACAGCGCTGCAGAAATCACTACAATACGAATCAACCAAACTTCTGCACCAAAGTAGTTGGCAATTCCGGCGCAAACACCGGAGATTTTGCCATTTACTGGGTCACGATACAGTTCTCGATTATTCATACTTTCGTCTCCATGTTGGTGACTCAGCATCCAAGATGCGCTCCAATGTATCAACTCGGGACTGCATCGCTTCCGCTTTTTCAGATAGTACCTGAAGGCGCTCTAAATCTTGGCTCGACAGTGCACTATCTGTTTTGCGTTTGCTGCGATAGTGTAAGAAGAGCCATAGTGGAGCGACAAAGATTAAAAAGACAATCACTGGTCCTGCTATAAAAAATGCCGACATAAATGGCTCCTTTCTTATTTATCTTTCGATGACATCTGTTCTTTCAGTTTTGCCAACTCTTTTTCAATTTCGTCTTGTGCCTGCAACTCTGCAAACTCTTGTTCTAGCGATTTAGCATTACCAGTTTGAGCATACAGGTCTGCTTCCGCTTCCATTTCATCCACTTTACGTGAGTACTGCTCAAATTTCGCCATCGCTTCATTAGTGCGGCTAGTGTGCAGGTGTTTTTGCACATCACGACGGTTAGATGCAGTTTGGTTACGAATTGCTAGTGCTTGCTGTTTTGCGCGCGTTTCGGCAATTTTGCTTTCCAACTTACCAATCTCGCCAGTAAGCTTATCGATCGTTTCTTCCACTAAGGTTTGCTCAGTGTGGAGGCCTTTAATCACTTGCTCTAGCTTTTGCTTTTCAATTAACGCTGCACGAGCTAGATCTTCACGCTCTTTCACTAATGCTAAGCTCGCTTTTTGGCCCCATTCGCCAATTTGCTCTTCTAACGTTTCAACCTTACGAGCCAACTCTTTCTTGTCTGCAATCGCTTTAGCCGAGTTAGTACGCACTTCAACAAGTGTGTCTTCCATTTCTTGGATGATAAGACGGATCATTTTTTCAGGATCTTCCGCCTTGTCCAGTAATGCACTGATGTTTGAGTTAACGATATCTGCAAATCGAGAAAAAATACCCATAACGGAACTCCTCTTTTTTCCTATTAAAACTCGACAAGGTGGTGATTAACCTTGTGTCTCCCTGAATATATAACAAGTAACGTGCCAACTTATAATTTTCTTTTAAATCAGAGTATTATTCATTTTGTTGTCGTTACACACTATTGTGCTATGATGTTTTTCACCAACTGTTGGTGAAATTTACCAACTCTATCCCTGAATCATGGCTC
Source organism: Vibrio sp. Vb1755 (assembly GCF_033338635.1). Classification (NCBI taxonomy): domain Bacteria; kingdom Pseudomonadati; phylum Pseudomonadota; class Gammaproteobacteria; order Vibrionales; family Vibrionaceae; genus Vibrio; species Vibrio sp. Vb1755. The sequence continues at coordinate 109,872 of NZ_JAWOTA010000013.1, forward strand.
GGCTGTTAAATAAGAAGGACTTTATGAAGCAAAACCTGATTGGTGAATCACCTGCTTTTCTCGCTGTACTAGATAAAGTATCACAACTTGCACCCATTGAGCGCCCTGTCCTCATCATTGGTGAACGAGGTACGGGTAAAGAACTCATCGCTCAGCGTTTGCATTATTTATCAAGACGTTGGGATAAACCACTACTATCACTCAACTGTGCGACATTAAGCGAAGGGCTAATAGATTCCGAATTGTTTGGACATGAATCCGGCTCCTTCACGGGCTCTAAAGGTAAGCATAAAGGGCGTTTCGAGCGTGCCGAGGGCGGTACTTTGTTTCTTGACGAACTGGCAACCGCACCACTTTGGGTTCAAGAAAAGCTATTACGTGTCATTGAATATGGTGAATATGAGCGAGTTGGCGGTCATACCGCTCTAAATGCGGATGTTCGACTTGTTTGTGCAACCAATGCCGACCTACCAAAATTGGCAGAGCAAGGTGATTTTCGTGCAGATCTGCTCGACAGGCTAGCCTTCGATGTCATTATGTTACCGCCTCTTCGCGAGCGCAAAGAGGACATTCTCTCTTTAGCAGAGCACTACGCGATGAAAATGTGTCGTGAACTGCAACTGGAATACTTTGTCGGTTTTACGCCAAAAGCGCAGCAGTCGCTTATTGAATATGAATGGCCCGGTAACGTCCGCGAACTAAAAAACGTGATTGAACGTGCGATTTACCAACATGGTCTGAATGCTCACCCAATTGATGAACTGGTTTTCAATCCTTTTGAAACGGTTTGGCACAGCGCGCTTGGCCATAGTGCAACACAAGCAGAACAACAAGAAGAGGAAGCATCAAGCAACACCATCCAATTCCCTCTAGACTATAAACAATGGCAAGAGGAACAAGATATCCATTTACTCAATCGTGCGTTGGAAGAAGCCAAGTTTAATCAACGACAAGCAGCCGAGCTACTTGGCTTGAGCTATCACCAATTACGAGGGATGGTTAGAAAATATGGTTTGGTCGGACAAAGCTAACTTGACCGAGAGTACTCAATCAATACACGAGCTCGTGACTGCGCTCTAATTCGCATGCATTTATGGCATAACACCTTACAGTGTATGGATTTTATGTTTGGAGCGAGTTCACAAAGGTGATAAATTAGCGAGATCATTTTCGCTTGTTAGCTTTGAAAGAGTAAGATCAAACGAAACGAGCAAGATCCAATGAACATTTCATATTATGAATGCTTTTATAAGATTATCGCTGAGCCTTATTGGGATTAGCCTACTGACCGCTTGTGGCGATGAAATTGACCACAATGATATTCGCAAAGCTGGCTTTGTGTTTTGCGGACAAGGTAAGCCGACCACGTTTAACCCTCAGCTTATTGATAGCGGTATTACCGCAGAGGCTCTGAGCCCGCAGCTGTACGATACGCTGCTCACGCTCGATCCTAAATCACATCAGCCCGTGGCAAGCATCGCCGAGAGTTGGTCAGTAAATGAATCAGGGACGGAATACACGTTTAAGCTTAAACGTGGTGTTAAATTCCAAACCACACCTTGGTTCACACCCACTCGCCCATTGAATGCAAAAGATGTGGTATTTAGCTTCAAGCGAATCATCGATGTAGACCATCCTTTTCACCAAGTAGGTGGTGGTTTTTATCCATGGTTTGCAGGGTTAGATTTTCAAAACCTACTCCAAGACGTGGTTGCAATAGATGAGCATACGGTAAGGTTTACGTTATCTCAGCCAAACTTTTCTTTCTTGGCCAATATTGCCACCAGCCATGCGGTTATCTTGTCTTCGGAGTATGGACAGCAATTGGCTGCAAAAGATCATAAAGAAGAAATCGACCAACTTCCTATCGGTACCGGCCCTTATCAATTAAAAGAGTACCAAGTGAACGACTTGATTCGATTAGAGCGTCATTCAAATTACTGGAAGTCACCAGCAAAAATGGAACAAGTGGTGTTCGATATCTCTCACAGAGGGACGGGTACATTAGCTAAACTTTTAAGAAACGAGTGTGACGTACTCTCTTCACCTATTTCGAGCCAAATACCTGTCATTCAAGAAAATGACAACCTTGAGCTGACGGCTACACCAGCTAACAACGTTTCCTTTATTGCGATAAACACAGAAACCACCGCGCTGAGTGATGCTCGAGTTCGCCAAGCTCTTAACTTAGCGATCAACCGTCAAAATATTTTAGATTCGGTTTACTACGGAACTGGCTCCCAAGCTTATACCTTGCTACCACCTAATTCATGGGCTTATCAAAAAGACAGCGTAAAAATTCGTTATGACCGGAATTATGCATTGGCACTACTTCGAGATGCAGGCTACGAAGACGGCCTAGAATTGACCATGTGGGTACCACTTGAACCACGTGCTTTTAACCCAAGCCCTCGCAAGACCGCGGAGCTAATCCAAGCGAATTTTGCCGATATTGGGGTTAAATTAACGCTACTTACCGATGATAGGTTTGAACGTGTGGATTTGGAGAACATCAACGATATCGATTTACTTTTAACAGGTTGGATTGGTGATACCGGGGATCCTGACAACTTTTTCCGCCCTTTATTATCTTGCGAGTCTGATCGCGTTGGCCTTAACGTGTCCATGTGGTGTAACGATGACTTCGATTTCTTGCTCGATTTGGCGTTAGAAACTCAAGAACCGCGTTACCGTTTGAACCTATATCGCCAAGCACAGAACATTTTGAATCAAGAGTTCCCGGTTATTCCTCTGGCGCATGGCGTGCAGTTCCGTGTGCACGACAAATCGCTGACAGGCTTCAAATCAAGCCCTTTCAATGCCCAACCGTTTGATAGAGTTGAGAGAATTCACTGATGTTTTGGTATACCGTTCGACGCTTTAACCTATTTATCATCACTTTGATGATCCTTACATTAGTGGGTTTTTCTCTGCTTCGCCTTGACCCTCTCTCGCACTGGGCAAACGTTGATTTTTGGTCTGGTTGGCAAACTTACTTAATCAACCTATCTCAACTCGATTTTGGCATAAGTAAAAACGGCAATGCGATTTACGACGAGCTCGCCGTTGTATTCCCAGCCACTTTGGAATTGTGTTTCTTTGCCTTTTTGGTGTCCCTTTTGATCGGCATTCCACTTGGAACCGTGGCTGGGATGAAGCAAGGTAAATGGCTCGATACCAGCATTTCATTCATGTCAATGTCTGGTTATTCCGCCCCAATCTTTTGGGTAGCTCTGTTACTTATCATGGTCTTTTCATTGGAATACCAACTCTTTCCCGTTGCGGGACGGTATGATTTACTTTACGAAATTGATCATGTAACCGGGTTTGCCATTATCGACGCATTCATGGCGAAAGGCGAATACCGCGCTCATGCACTGCAAAGCGTTATTGAGCATATGGTGCTGCCATGTTTGGTGCTCGCTTTGGCTCCAACCACCCAGGTTGTCGGACTAATGCGTTCCTCGGTAGCGGAAGTGATGAGCCAAAACTACATCCGTGCAGCGAGAATCAAAGGTCTTTCTAACCGCGAAATCGTAACTCAACATGTATTGCGGAATGCGATACCGCCTATCATTCCCAAAGTTGGTGTTCAACTTTCGAGTATGATTACCTTAGCTATCATCACGGAGTCTATTTTTAACTGGCCAGGTATTGGTCGTTGGCTTTTAGATGCGCTAGCAAGCCAAGACTATGCATCTATCCAAGCTGGCGTGATGGTACTTGCGACTTTGGTTCTTACCGCTAACATTCTCTCGGATTTGATTGGCGCGATGATTAACCCTTTAGTTCGAAAGGAATGGTATGCTAACAAATAACGTTTATCAGGAAGAGCGCATTCCAACACAGTTTGAGCGTTTTTGGCGAAGCTACCGCGCCAACGGACTAGCCATGTTTGGCTTGTGGTGCTTGGTGTTTATCGTCCTTATTACCATTTTTGCCCCCCTACTTGCACCATTTGACGCCCAAGCACAGTCTGGTGAATTGCTTGTGCCGCCGTCATGGGCCCCAGCAGGAACGGTTGATTACTTTTTGGGGACCGATGACTTAGGTAGAGATATTCTTTCGCGCCTGATTATGGGCTCTCAGCTGACATTTGGCGCTGCTGTCGCCATCACCGCAATTGCTGCCGTTGTAGGCTGTTTAATTGGCGTATTAGCAGGTATGACGAAAGGCTTACTGTCGAGTACTCTCAACCACTTGCTCGATACCGTCATGTCGATCCCGTCGCTCTTATTAGCAATCATTTTTGTGGCATTTCTAGGCTTTGGTGGGTTCAATATTTTACTCGCAATCTGCTTGGCTTTGATTCCGCGTTTTATTCGCTCCGTTTATATCGCAGTCCACACCGAAGTTGAAAAAGACTACATAATGGCAGCACGCCTTGATGGCGCTAATGATTTCTACTTACTGTGGAGTTCAATTCTTCCTAACATTCTGACGGTCATTGCCGCTGAAATCACACTCGCGCTCTCTGCTGCGATTTTAGATATTACGGCACTGGGTTTTCTTGGCCTAGGCGCACAGGCCCCAAGCACCGAGTGGGGAGCAATATTAGGTGACTCTGTCGAGCTTATTTATATTGCACCTTGGACAGTGACCCTACCCGGCCTGACCATCATGTTTACTGTTATTACCCTAAACTTAGTAGGTGAAGGTGTACGTCAAGCGCTTAATGCGGGGATCGAATAATGCCGTTGTTAGATATTCGACATTTGACCATTGAGATCGAAACACCTCAAGGGTTGGTCAAAGCCGTTGACCGAATGAGCCTAACTTTGAACGAAGGCGAAATTCGTGGTCTTGTAGGTGAGTCTGGTTCAGGGAAAAGCTTAGTTGCAAAAGCGATTGTCGGGGTAAGTAAAGATAACTGGCGCATCACCGCAGACCGTATGCGCCTTGGCAATATTGACTTGCTTCAGCTTACACCAAAAGAGCGTCGGCGCGTCATTGCTCGTGATATTGCGATGATTTTCCAAGAACCTTCAACTTGTCTTGACCCTTCAGAGGAAGTCGGGCGTCAATTGATTGAATCCATTCCATCTCGCGCATTTGAAGGGAAATGGTGGGAGCGATTTAAATGGCGTAAAAAACAGGCCATCGCGCTTTTGCATAAAGTGGGTATTAAAGATCACAAGCGTTTAATGGGTAGCTATCCTTATGAACTGACTGATGGTGAGTGTCAAAAAGTCATGATTGCCATGGCGATAGCGACCAAACCAAAGTTGCTGATCGCAGATGAGCCAACCAACGACTTAGACCCGATTACCCAATCGCAAATTTTGCGTCTGTTGAGCCGCATGAACCAACTTAATAACACAACCATTCTGCTTATCGGCCACGACTTAGCGACCATAACACAGTGGGCAGGACGTATTACGGTAATGTATTGTGGTCAGTCGGTGGAGTCTGCCGATACCAGTAAAATCATTGCGGCACCCAAGCACCCGTACACCGATGCCTTGCTTAAAGCGATGCCTGACTTTAATGATTGGGTACCACACAAGCAAAAACTCCAATCCCTACCGGGCTCGATTCCGCCATTGCAGCATCTACCTATCGGTTGTCGCCTCGGACCACGTTGCCCATATGCGCAGAAACAATGTGTAGAAATTCCACACACCAGACGAATTAAGAATCATAAATTTAACTGCCACTTTCCATTGAACACGGAGAAAAAGTCATGAGTGCGTTACTTGAAGTCGATAATTTATCGAAGCAATTTGTTACGCGCTCCCGTCTGTTCAAACGCCAGGTTAATGAGGCAGTAAAACCGGTAAGCTTTACTTTAGAGCCAGGGCAAACTATTGGTTTTATTGGTCAAAACGGGTCAGGAAAATCCACACTAGCTCGTATGCTTGCTGGCGTTGTTGAACCAAGCTCCGGAGAGATCCGTGTGAATGGCGAACGATTGGAGCACAAAGATTACGCGACACGCTGCAAGCTCATCCGCATGATTTTCCAAGATCCAAACACATCGTTAAACCCACGAATCCAGATTGGTCGTATTTTAGAAGGTCCGCTAAAGCGAAATACCAACATGCCGCCAGATGCGCGCATGCAGCGTGTAAAGAACACCCTGCTCCGCGTAGGATTGCTGCCTGAGCACGCCTATTTTTATCCACAAATGCTAGCTGCCGGTCAAAAACAGCGCGTGTGTTTGGCTCGTGCACTTATTCTTCAACCTTCCATCATTGTCGCTGATGAGGCGTTAAACGGTTTGGATATGGCAATGCGCTCGCAGATCATTAACTTATTCCTCGAGTTGCAAGAAGAGATGGGATTGTCATTTGTGTACGTGTCTCAGCATATTGGCATTGTTAAGCATATTACTGATAAAGTGATGGTGATGCATGAAGGTGAAGTGGTCGAGTTTGGCGAGACCAACCAAGTACTGACTCATCCCGAGCATCCTATTACTCAACGACTAGTCGAAAGCCACTTTTATAAAGCGCCAAGCCATCAAACAAAATAGCTTATCAAAGATGTAATCGTTCAAATGTAAAGAAGCCTGCTTTAACGCAGGCTTCTTTATTGCATGGGTACTAATCAAAGAACTAACGGCGGCTCGCTTGTTTGCGCAGTTCAAAATCAAACTCGTCAGGAAACAATACGACCCCTTCTTCATTTTGATTTGGGAATACAACAATCGATAGCTCGTCATCCTCTAGACCAGAGGTCCAACGGCTGTGCCACTTGTTTAGAGAGATCGCTTCTGGCTCGCAATCTTCCCAATCACCATTCGCCCATTGCAAAGCGAACTCTTCGTTTGGCCATACTGGTACACAATCATCATCTTCTGTATTTAACATGACACAGCCATGTTCGTCTTTCAGAATCCAAACCTTACGATTCGCCACAATCTCTTTTACGCAGTACTTTAAACGTTGCTCTTCGTTGTAGCGATTAATGGTATCCATCTGCTCTTGGGTCAGTTGCTCAGACATATTCGTCTCCTATTTCCCATAGAAAAATGCCCGCAGCTAGGCGGGCATTTAAAGTATATGCTAGAAAATTAAGCTAGCTCAGTTTGAAGCCAAGGCCAACCTTGCTTCTTACGACTTAGCGTGTTTTCCATCATTAGCATGCCGTCTTTTTCGTGCTTAACAAGCTTCTCAGCCCACTCACCTTTGTATAGAAGACGAGTTTGAGCAGTCGTGATGTCTGTTAGCATTACAGCAGCGAACGCTAGGTTATCTTTCTCACAACGAGATTCTAGGTCTGCTTCTAGTGCTTCGATCATACCGTCAACTTGCTCAAGAGTTGCAAGTTCAACTTGCCCAACCACTACGTCACGACCGTTGAATGGGTAACCTTTAAGGTCTTTCTCAACAAGCTCAGCCGCTGATAGACCTTCGATGTTTGTTTTAGCAATTAGAAGATCTTTAGTGAACGCGTCAACATCTTGTACGTCTGCGATTGCCGCTAGTTCAGCAACGGCATCTTTGTCTTTTTGTGTACAAGTTGGAGAAGCAAAACCTACTGTGTCAGATAGAATTGCTGACATCATTAGCTTAGCAATTTGTGGAGTAATCGCGTGACCTTCAATCTTGAACATGTTGAATAGAACAGTGTTGGTACAACCAACAGGCCAGATCCATGCTTCCATTGGGTTTACTGTCATCACGTCACCTAGACGGTGGTGGTCAACAATACCCGCAATTTCAGCTTCTGCGATATCGTCTGGTGCTTGTGCTAGATCTGAGTAATCTACTAGCCAAACGGTCTCACCCGCAACTGATGTGCGAAGCTCAGGAACTTCAGCGCCAGCAACTTCTAGGATGTGCTGAGTTTCACGGTTGATTTCGCCTTGGCGAATTGGCATAGCTTCAACGCCACGCGCTTTTAGAAGTTCAGTTGCAACGAGTGCACTACAAATACTGTCACTGTCTGGGTTCTTATGACCTACAACTAGAATCATGTTTCTTCCTATTCAAGTCAATTTTATACGCCGCCTAATACAGTTAATTAGGGCGTGTTTGCTCACAAAGGCCGATACTTTACCTGATTTCAGAGAGTTTGACACGAAGAAAAGTTCACAATGCTATTGCGAATAAATCTCATTTACATATAATGATAATTATTCCTATTTGCATTTGAGTAAACGATGAACGCGACCCAATTATTACACTCTGCACAACAGTTGTTTCAGCCTACTCAGTTTCGTTTAGCTTATAAGCGATTGCTGATCCCTATCGTCATGCTCATTTTGCTAGGCAATGAAAATACACGTGACGTAGCCGTACAGACGCTATCCGACTCATTCTGGGCAGTGTCATGCTATGTTGCTGCCACATTGGCTATTTATCATTATCTTTCAAACTTTATGTCGAAAACCAATCGAATTACCGAGCTCTACCATCGCTCGCGTAATCATCAGGTTTTCTTTGCTTCTTTATTGGGTGCTTTGCCTGGCTGTGGTGGCGCTATTGTTGTGACAACGCAATTTATTAGTGGCCGAGTGGGATTTGGTGCGATTGTCGCGGTACTTACTTCAACAATGGGTGACGCTGCCTTTTTACTTCTGGCCGCCAAACCAAGTGTTGGATTAGGCGTGGTTGGATTAGGCATTATCGTGGGTACTCTTTCAGGGTTAGTCGTTAATGCTTTTCATGCTGATAACTTTCTGCGACCAGAACCAAAAGAAGCACCTCAGACACATGCTTGTTGCCAACACCAGACAGACCGACACACGCCTCTTGAACAACGTGCAATCAATCTACAAGGCGCATTTTGGAAATGGCTTATTGTGCCTGCTAGTGTCGTTGCTGTGTTAATGTCTTTCCAAATAGATATTAATCAGTTGCTATCTTTGAAAGCCAACACCATTGAATGGCTGGGCGCTATCTTCGCGGTGATCACAATGTCATTATGGGCGATGACCAAAGAACTTGGCGATTATCAGTCAACGGTCTCTGAAGATGAAAAAATCGTGGACTCACACCCGATTCAAAAAGCAGCACAAGATACGAATTTCGTCAGTGCTTGGGTGATCGTTGCTTTTCTGGCGTTTGAGCTGACAACCTATTTTTCTGGACTCGACCTTGTAGAAACCTTTTCTCATTGGGGAATTTGGATGCCATTAGCTGGCCTAGCCATTGGTATGTTGCCTGGTTGCGGACCGCAAATTTTAGTCACTAGCCTATACATTTCTGGTGCAGCGCCACTTTCTGCGCAACTGGCCAATGCGATTTCTAACGATGGTGACGCCCTATTCCCCGCCATTGCAATGGCACCGAAAGCTGCTTTGGTCGCGACTATTTATTCGTCCATTCCTGCGTTTATTGTTGGATACGGGTATTACTTTTTATTCGAGTTCTAACGCCCAGAGCATCAAAACGAGAAAGGAGCCGCAATAGGCTCCTTTCTTGATCTTGGTATTGGGCGATTTACTTCACGTTATGCTGTAACGATCGCTTTCGCATTGAGCCCTTTATCCACGCTCACCATTAACAACTGGCAAGGTTCTTGGTTTAGCTTTTCCCCTGTCCAGTAATCATACCAGTCCACCGGTTGATCAGACGTCAGCGTAAATTCCATCGCTCCGTAACTCGCATAATTAAACAAACAATGGAGGTCATTCTTCGTCGTTAGTTTTAAAAACGCGTGATTTAAACTCAAAGCGGTAAACTTTGCAGATTGTTGGTTACGTTGTTGACGTAACATGAGCTTAGACAGTGTCTTCTTAGCAAACGGTGTAATCTCAGGGAGCGGGTCACCAGACAGCAGCAAACCACCACTCGCTAATAACACCGTGCGATGAAACTCATACTCTTCTCTGGATGCAGATTGATTAGCTAATGAAGTGAACGTGGCGCAATCCGGGTCAATTTGCCACAGTTTTCGGTGCTGCCAACTACGGTAAAAGGTTTCTTTGGCTATCTGTTCGAATCGACGACTATGACGCTCTACATCGTCAGAAACACGCATTGCATCCACAAGCCCCAGAGATGGCCACATTGGCGCGTTGCAACCTAAAAGCCACGCATCACCAGCGCCTTTGGCAATCGCTTCCATACCCATGCGGTAGGCTTCTACACCGGTGACACCCGATTGGCTTCGTTTACCTTTTAACGTGCCCCAGTAGTTTGCGTCTAATTTGAATAGCTCAACGCCCCACTCTTGACGCATAACAGAGACCACATGAGTTAGGTGATCTTGCACTTCAGGGTTTGAAGTATCGAGAATGTACCAAGGCGTGCATCGCCAACCACCGTATGTGACATCTTCTGCTTTAAGTAAGCTTCCATCTTTGTGGCGAACAAACCAATCTGGATGCTGTTTGAAGATCTCCGACTCAGGCTGAGCAATAAAGGGCGCCATCCAAATCGCCGGCTTTTTGCCTTTTGCACGGATACTATGAATGAGCTCTTTTACGCCACCAGAAAACTTATCTGATGGGGTTAACCAATCGCCCATAAAGGCTTGATAGCCATCATCCAGAAGTACCCACTCCAGGTCTTCGAGCTTATCTTGCATGCAATCAACGTTCTGCATGATGTTTTGCTCTGTCACGTCTGCGTAGTACGCGTACCACGAACACCAACCAACAGGCGCATCTTGTGTCACACCTTGGCGAACAGGATGATGCTTTGCAATCATCTCGCCATAGGTTTGATAAAGCTCGGACAGCGATTGACCACAGAGTACCGCCACGGATTCAAGTTGATTACTTTCCCAATCCGCCACTTGAGTCAACTCACCATCAATTGCGGCTGATAAAACCCAATGCCCATCACGCAGCACAACATCAAAATAGCCTGCAAAGCGATGACATGATGTGAAGCCAAATAATGTGTAGCCCGCTGAACCTTCCACCACTAAATAGTTGTAATAACGCTTAGGTGCATTTTTAGGGTAGATTCGATAAGAAGGATTATTGTCTGGGCAGCGACCAATATCAACGGGGTGATTGATCGTTCCCTCCGTTTGCGCCAACATTTGAAAACCATCCCCAATTACGTTGGCCTCGTGCTCGTACAAAAACGGCATTTCGAATAACACTTCACGGTCCGTAAAGGTTTTATTGTGAAGGCCAGCAAAAGAAAAATGTAATTGATTACCCTCGACTTCAACTTGGAAGTCATTGTTATTTACAGTGATCTCAGTGTGATTTGCTAATTGAATGCTCTGAGCCATAAAGAGTCTACTCACTTAATTATTATTGTTTAGCTTGGCGCATTATCTCCTGCTTGTCTCACCCAATTCGTTACCATCATCACGAATATCAGTCTCGTTTAACGTTATGAAGTTACTATTGAGACAACGCTCACTGAAATTTTGATAAAAAAATACCAGCCCTGAGGCTGGTATTTGGATTTATGCAAACTGCACTAATTAAGCAACTTCGATCGGACCACCAAATGAAGTGACTGGCGGCACTTTACCTGTGAACTTCTCGAAGTCTACGATACATGTGTTCGCAGAAGTCGCCTGTGCAAGCTCAGAAGAACCGATGTCTTGCGTTAGGGTGTTAGGATCACCGTAGGTACAGATTGCGCCTTCTTTCTCGTTTAGAGGACCGTACCATGCACCTTCTTCGATACGAATAACGCCACGTGGGTAGCTGTCAGTCAAAACAGCACCAGCTAACAGCTGACCACGACCGTTGAATACACGTACCAAATCACCATCTTTGATACCTTTTGCTTTGGCATCCGCTGGGTTGATGTAAACCGGCTCACGACCTTGTACCGCGTAAGTCGCGCGGAACTCTTCAGACTCACACATTTGAGAGTGAAGACGCTTATCAGGGTGGCAAGACTGCAACCAGAATGGGTATTTATCTGAACCAGGACCACCGTGTGAACGCTCTGATTTTTCGAACCACATTGGGTGCTCTTGACAGTGTTCGTAACCGTAACGGCCGATCTTGCGTGATGTAATCTCGATGAAGCCAGACGGTGTACCTAGTGGGTTAAGCTCAGGGTCTTTACGGAAGTCCGCATGACGAACCCAAGGTTTACCTTCACCGAAGTCTAGTACGCTCTTCTCCCAGAACTCGTTGAATTCTGGCATTTCAAACTTACCTTCGTTCGCTTTTTTACAATCGTTGTAAAGGCTTTCGATCCATTCCATCTCGCTCATACCACGAGTGTATTCTTCGCGGCGACCAAAACGCTGAGTGAGTTCACTCATGATTTGGAAGTCAGGCTTAGATTGGAACAATGGATCAACGAGACGATGCATCGCAATCAGACCTTTGTTCGAGTATGAACCGTATACGTCGATGTCGTTACGTTCCCATTGCGTACACGCCGGTAGAACGATATCTGAGAAACGACATGTCGCAGTCCAAGCAAACTCGATCGTTACAACCGTTTGAAGTTTGCGGAACGCTTTCTTCATGCGGTTACGATCTTGATGGTGGTGCCATGGGTTACAACCCGAGATAACCATCATCTTGAAGTCTGGCAGTTTCACTTTACCGCCGTTGTAGTTGATCTCTTTGCCAGGTTCTAGCAGACAGTCGATCCAACGTGCAACTGGGATAGTACGACTGTAACCGTTAAAGTCGTTGTTGTCCCACTTCGGTTTCATACCTTGGTCAAGGTTACGAGGGAAACCACCAGGGCCCGCGAAACCAGTAGAAGGCACACCGATACTTGAGTAATGGTGACCGTAAGAGATACCACCGCCAGGTAGACCGATTTGACCAACCATTGCAGCAACCACAGCCGCTGCCCAGTATGGCTGCTCACCGTGCTCTTGACGCTGGATACACCAACCCATCAGGATCTGTGTACGACCGCTGACTAGCATGCGTGCGAATTCACGGATCTTGTTCGCTTTCACGCCACAAATCGCTGCTGCCCATTCAGGCGTCTTCTCTACTTTGTCTTTTGTCTTACCTTGAACGTATTGAATGAACTCTTCAAAGCCGAGACAGTAAGTATCAATGAATTTCTTATCGTACAGGTTTTCGTTGTACAACACGTGTGCCACAGCGAGCATGAACGCTACGTCTGTCAGCGGGTTGATGTACAAGTGATCGTTCTCTAAGTAGCGCTGAGTTTTGTTCTTCACTGGGTCTACAGATAGAACGTTGATCTCACCTTTCGCCACTTTTTCTTTTAGTTGTGCAAGGTACTTAAACGACTCATGCGTTTCACAGTTCCAACCTACTTGAAGGTTTTTCACTGGGTCGTTAGCCCAAAGAACGATGTTGTCAGAGTTTTCTAGGATCTCAGACCAAGACGTACCTTGTGCGTACACTTCGGTTGAACCTAGCACGTACGGCATAATGGTTTGACCTGCACCCGTCGAGTAGTCACCTACTTTAGTGATGAAGTTGCCATGCATACCTACTGCACGTTGCATGTGCGCAGTACAGTTGTTAAATGAACCCGTTTGGTTCCAACCTGTTTGACCTGCATGCAGCGCCCATGGGCCGTAGTCTTTTTGAATACGTTCTAGCTCACGGTAGAACAAGTCTAGCGCTTCATCCCAAGTTACTCGGATGAAACGGTTGTTACCGCGAGTATCCGCGCTGTATTTATGTTTCTTCAACCAATCTAGACGAACCATTGGGTAACGAACACGTGAAGGGCTGTAGATAATACCCTTAATGCCGTTCAACATTTCTGTTGGGTTTTTGTCTAGCTCTAGCGGCTTGATCTCTTGAACTTTACCCGCGTAGATGTGGGCGCGGAACGCGCCCCAATGAGAACCGGTTACTTTCCAAGTACCTGTCGTCTCAACGGCATTTGCAGAGGCGGATGCCAATAAGCTAGGACCAATTACTGACGCTGCACTTGTGGTTGCTACACCTTTAAGAAAACTTCTTCGTGTAATAGCCATTTAAAATTACTCCAATCCGACGCTTATTAATGGTGACCTTCAGCATAATCTGAAGAGTGTTTCTGTAGATACTTCAAGATCAGTGCTTCACTGTCTGTATCTAGGTTAACGAACGCCAACATACCGTCGAACATACCTGGCCAGGTGTTCGCGTCGAAGTGCGCTTCCGCAGGTTGAGTGTGACATACAGAACAATTGGTCTTGTAGGCTTCACGAGATTTTTCCCAAACAGGATTGATGTCGTTCAGCATAGACTCTTTCTTAATCCATACTTTCGCCGCTACTTTTTCCCAAGGAAGGCCTGTTAGCTCATCCACTTTTTTCTCACCAGTCGTCACAATGTTGCTGTCTGTTGCTGCTTCTTTCATCAGAGACGCAGTCGCAATGTTCTTACCGAAGTCTTCTTGAATTACACGACCAAAACCTTTTGCTTTGCGCCAACCGTCAATTTCGATCTCAACAAACTCGCCTTTGTCTTCAAGAACTTTAACGGTCGATGCAGGATTAAGAAGACCAGCTTCTTTACTGCCTTGCGCATCAAAGTAAATTGGTAGGTGACGAACGCTCACGAGTTGCTGACCAACGCCGTAATCCGTGTTAGAAGTCATACCCTCTAGATCACCCACGATACCGCCAATGCTGTCCATGCCTGCTGGTAGGTTGTGCGCAATACCCTTGTGACAGTCAACACAGCTTTGATCTTTCTCAGCGGCTTGCTTCATTTGGATACGAGCCGTAGGAGACATTTGCTCGAAATCCATCGATTCGTAGTTGTGACAGTTTTTACACTCCAGAGATTTGTTTGCCGAGAAACGATCCCATTCGTGTTTAGCAAGTTCGATACGACGCTCTTCGAACACACCCGGTTCGTCGTAGTTGCCAAATACTTGTGCAAATACTTCTTTAGAAGCTTGCATCTTACGAGCGATCTTATCTGTCCAGTTATGTGGAACGTGACAATCAGGGCAGGTAGCACGAACACCAGAGTGGTTTTTCCAGTGCACCGTTTCTTGTAGCTCAACGTACACGTTGTCACGCATTGTGTGACAACTAATACAGAATTCTTCTGTGTTGGTTGCTTCTAGAGCGGTGTTAAAGCCACCCCAAAAGATAACACCAGCAATAAAGCCGCCCATAGTCAGCACACCTAGGCTGATATGTACAGCTGGGCGCGTCATGGTACGCCACAGTTTAATGATTAATGATTTCATTATTTGCTCTCTTAAAATCTTTTCAAAAGTGTGGTTATGAGCTCACTGGCTTACATGCCGTGCGCGCCTGGAGGTCCAAAGAAGAAGACTTGCAACATCCAAACGATGAACCCGTAGCCGCCAACAAAGGCCACACTCAGAATTGGGAAGAGAACAACTGCAATGAAGAGGAATGACTTCCACTCCAGGGAGCGTTTTTCACCACTCTCAATTTTATTAACATCACTCATACATTTGCCTATTTTGTATCTAGTGTTATTGAAAAGCCCGCGTAACCAAGCTTAAGTTTTTTACAATCTCTAATGAAAAATGTTAGACCATACTAATAGTAGGGTTCAATCAAATAAGCGACCTCAGACCTTGTAATTCAACACTTTTTTGAGCTCATCCAGAGATATGATGGATTGATGTTATTTATTAAAAAACATGAACAGATGTGACAAAATAAGTCTTTTAAGGAGTTGTTAAATAACCAACATTTAAGAAACATCGATCACATTTAAATCGTAATTACCATGCCATAAATCGACTTAAAAACTCCGAAAAAGATATCCACTTGTAAACAGAATGCTGCGTATTAATGTCTAAAATAGCACTCAAGGTTTACTTTAAGAACAGCAAAAAGTGCACATAGTGGTTCATATAAAGGGGAGGCTTAGATACAATTATTCGCGTATTTTCAAGGAGCGATTATGGATAACGTGGTGGATATAAGCTGGGTCAAACTGGCACTGTTTGGTTTGATTTTATTGGTCCCCTTCTTTATCAATGCCCGCTACAAATTAGGGATAGCAAAAGACACCATAATCAGTGTTATCCGAATGACACTTCAGCTCATATTGATTGGCGTGTATTTAGAATATCTTTTTCAATTAAACAGCTTACTTGTCAATATACTTTGGCTTGCCATCATGCTACTGATTGGTGCCAGCTCAATTGCGGGAAAAGCTCACTTACCTAAAAAGCCACTTATGCTTCCGCTACTAACGGGCCTTACCTGTGGTCTAATACCACTTCTGATAGCAATTACAGCAGGCCTAGTGCAACCATCCCCTATTTACAATGCGCAGTACATGATCCCACTTGCTGGTATGTTATTGGGTAACAGCTTGAGTAGTAATATCATCGCTCTTCAGAATTTGTTTACGGCTTTTGAGCAGAGACAAGCAGAATATGAGGCTGCAATCTCACTTGGAGCCTCTCCTCGCTACGCATCCTTCCCCTTCATTCAAGAGGCTCTTAGAAAGTCCCTTGCCCCGACTTTAGCTTCTATGGCCACTACAGGACTGGTTACCTTACCGGGTATGATGACCGGTCAAATTCTAGGTGGCGCGAGCCCGATGGTTGCGATTAAATACCAGTTAGTAATTATGCTGGCTATTTTCGTCATGTTGAGTGCCTCCGTAACCATAACGTTAGAAATGACATTGCGCTGGGTACAAACCAAAGAAGGCCGAATCAAGATAAAAATCGAGCAACCCGAATCGACCAAAACTCACGGTTAGTTGGCGCTTGTGGGTAAAGCCCGTTAAACAACTTATGGTGCCAAGTCGAACGTACTTATAACTGAATAACTCAACTATTCTTCGAGCACTCATCAAGACGCTTTCAGATGAAAAGTCAGGCAGAATTCTTTTTGATATAAGCCTCTAATTTTATGAAATTTTCTTTGCAAGTTTAGATACGCACGACCTTTGATACAGGTTATCCACAGAAAATGTGGATAAGCCCCCAAAACCCATACGCAACCAGAAACATAGCAACATAAGTGATCAATCGAATCGTCATGCATTGATCACGTGACTGACATGTTCTAATTTTATAGTAAAGGCAGTGACCACAAACTTGGAGAGACGTACATGGATGTCTTAATGATCAAAGAAAATTACGATGAACTCCTGTCCGATGCACCTCTGGATTGGCTCGTTCAAGAACCAAAGGAAGTAACTTCTCATTGGCTCCCAACCGATTTTGGCATCAACGAAGAGTTGATTTAGCATGACTCGACTTATTTGACATTTGCAGAGACAAATAAAAAGAAAGGCGAACCATCTGGTTCGCCTTTCTTGTGATCTTCTAAACTTATCGCAAATGGTTATCTTCATCGCGTAGATAAATCATCCAATACCACATGCCAACAAATACGCCACCACCAATAATGTTTCCTATCGTAACAGGAATTAGGTTGTTTACGATGAACCCCATCATGTTTAAGTCCGCGTAGTTTGCAATATCTGCCCCTGTCATTTGCCAAAACGCTTCTGGCGCAAAGTACTTAATACCAATCGCCATAGGTACTTGGAACATGTTCGCAATACAGTGCTCAAAACCTGCCGACACGAACATAGCCACAGGCAAAATCATGACCGCTATTTTATCTGTCAATGTTCGCCCACTAAACGTCATCCAAACTGCAATACAAACTAATACGTTACACATAATGCCAAGCGCAACAGCAGCAAAGAAACCATGATGTAATTTGTGTTGGGAGATCGCCATCGCGTTAAGACCAACTTGGCCATGATCAAACATATATTGCTTGGTAACTAGCATACAGGCCACGAGCAAAATGGCCCCAACCATATTGCCAAAGTAAACCACCAACCAGTTTTTGATAAGTGCTTGCCAAGAGATTTTTCCACTCGCACGCGCAACTAGTGTTAGCACAGAGCTAGTGAAAAGCTCGCCGCCAGTAACCACCACCAAAATCAAACCAAGGCTAAATGCCAGACCACCAATGAGTCGTGTAATGCCCCAAGGCAGCTCGCCTGCGCCTGTCGTTACTGTGGTATAGAAGATGAAAGCAATACCAATATGAAGCCCCGCAGAAATGGCGAGCAGAAAAGATTT